>DASXWZ010000264.1:0-5629 GCA_036503375.1 Rhodanobacteraceae bacterium
CCGTCGCGGCCGTAGGTGGCATCGGTCATGCCCAACGGCAGGAACAACCGCTTGTCGACCAGGTGATAGAAGAAGTCGCCGGTCTCGGCGTAGATCACGTCGCCGATCAGCGAAAAGGCGACGTTCTGGTAACCATAGCAATCGCCTACCTCGCAGGTCATGTCGACTTCGTCCAGCCGGCGCGCCAGCTCCTGGTACGGCACGCCGCTGGAGAGCATGTTGTCGTACGCATTGCGCGGCAGGCCGAGTCGCTGGCCGAGGATGTCGCGTACCGTCGCCTGCGCGGTGGCGTGCGCGTCCTTCAACTTGAAGAACGGCAGCACGTCCGACAGGCGCGTGTCCCAGCTCAGCACGCCTTCGCGCACCAGCATGCCGGTGAGGGCCGTGGCGAATGCCTTGGACAGCGATGCCAGCCGGAACGCAGTATCGGGTTGCACCTTCTCGCCCGTTTGCGCATTCGCCCAGCCCAGCGTGTGTTCGTAGCGCACGCGGTCGTCGACGATCACCGCGGTGGCGAGTCCGGCGACGCGGTTTGAAGCCGCGAGCTGATCGAGCCAGCTACCGTAACTCTTGATCGTGTCGTCGATGCGCACGGCGGGCAATCGCCCGCGTTCGGGCTCGGTATGCACCACCGTCGGCTGGTTCGGCGGCGCGGCGCGCGCAAGAGCGGGCAACGCGCAACATGCCAGGAGCGCGCACGCCGCCCACCGGCTGACACGCATGGGACGCGTGCTAAGCTCGCCAACCGTGAACCGGGACCGTGCGCCGGGCGCACGCAGATGCGAGGAAAAACGCATGACGGGCATCATCGTACTGCTGATCATCATCGCGGTGATTGTGGTGTACTTCATCGCGATCTACAACGGACTCGTTACGGCGCGCAATTCATACAAGAACGCGTTCGCGCAGATCGACGTGCAATTGACGCGCCGGCACGACCTGATCCCCAACCTGGTGGAAACCGCGAAGGGCTATCTGGCGCACGAACGCGAGACGCTGGAAGCGGTGACCGCGGCGCGCACCGCGGCGGTGAACGGCTTGGCCGCGGCCAAGGCCAGCCCCGGCGACCCCGGCGCGATGCAGCAGTTGTCCGGCAGCGAAAACCAGTTGACGCAGGCATTGGGACGGCTGTTCGCGGTCAGCGAGGCGTATCCGGACCTGAAAGCCAACCAGAACATGATGCAGTTGTCGGAAGAGCTGACCTCGACCGAGAATCGCGTGGCGTTCGCGCGGCAGGCATACAACGACGCGGTGATGAACTACAACAACCGTCGCGAGACCTTCCCGGGTTCGCTGCTTTCCGGAGCGTTCGCCGCCGCGCAGCCGCTGGCGATCGATGATCCGGCCAAGCGCGAAGCGCCGAAGGTGAGCTTTACGTGAGCGGCCAATCGTGAGCGGCGAGCGGCAAAAGCGGCGAGGAGCTTTCTCGCCATTCGTGCTGCGCATCATTGACGACGCCGGGGATGGTTGACCGGCTCGCTACCGGCCGCCACCGCTGACCGCTCACAGTTTCAATTTCCAGTTCCGGAAGATTCGATCCGCATGGATTTCTTCGCCCAACAAGCGCGCGTGCGGCGCAGCGCCCGCTGGCTGGTGCTGCTGTTCGCGTTGGCGGTGGCGGCGATCATCGCCGCGATCGATCTGATCTGCGCGTTCTTCCTGGTCGGACCGCGTCCGGGCGCGCTGCTCGGCATTTCCATCGGGGTGCTGGTGCTGATCGGCCTGTGTTCGTTGTTCCGCATCGCGTCCTTGCGCGGCGGCGGCAGCGCGGTGGCGCGCAGCATGGATGCCACGCAGGTTCCCGCTGATACTGCGAATCCGGCGTGGAAGAGATTGCGCAACGTGATCGAGGAGGTGGCGATCGCCTCCGGCGTGCCGGTGCCGGAGATCTGGGTGATGGAGAACGAATCCGGCATCAACGCCTTCGCGGCAGGCTATACGCCGGCCGATGCGGCGGTGTGCGTGACTCAAGGCTGCCTCGACAAGCTCGACCGGGACGAATTGCAGGGCGTGATCGCCCACGAGTTCAGCCATGTGCTGAACGGCGACATGCGACTCAACATCCGGCTGATAGGTTTGCTGTTCGGCATCCTCGCGCTCGGCATCATCGGCAGATTCTTGATGTACAGCAGCAGTGGTCGAAGCCGGCGCGACGGCGGCAACATCGCGCTGGTCGGCCTGGCGGTATTCGTGATCGGCTACATCGGATTGTTTTTCGGAAAAGTCATTCAGGCTGCCATGGCGCGTGCGCGCGAGTCGCTGGCCGATGCCTCCGCGGTGCAGTTCACGCGGCAGACCACCGGCATTGCCGGCGCGTTGAAGAAAATCGCCGCGCTGGAATTCGGTTCGCAGTTGCAGGCCAGCGGTCGCGACGAGGTGCGGCACATGCTGTTCGGTGACGCAGAGATGTCCTCGCTGTTCGCCACGCATCCGCCGATCCTCCAGCGCATCAAGGCGCTGGAGCCGCAATTCGACGGCCAGGAACTGGAACAGATCGTCAAGAAATGGGCGGCCGAGGGCGGGAATCCGGATTCGATCAAGCTGCAACATCCCGAGCATGAATGGAACCGCTTCGCGCACGAACTGGCACACGCCGACGGCGATACAGCCGGCAACGAGCTGCCCGGCTTTCCATCAGATCATTCGGCGGCGCGAGCGACGCTGCCAGCCCGCGGCGCTGAACTGGCAATCGCCGCGGCGGGTGTGGCGGCGCAGGTCGGAACCCCCGCTTCGGATGACTACCACGCCGCTTCGGCACTGCACGCGCACATTCCCGATGCGCTCGCTTCCGCCGCGCGCGATTCGCGCGGCGCGCCGGCGGTGGTGTACGCGCTCGCCTTGTCCGATCAACCCGAATTGCAGCAGCGTCAATCTGCGATGATCGCGCAGACATTCGACAACGCGCTTGCCGACGCCGCGCGCAACATGATGTCGCAGATGGGTGAGCTGCACCCCATGTTGCGTTTGCCTCTGGCGCAAATGGCGTTTCCCGCCTTGAAACGCCGGCCACGCGCCGAACTGGAAAACTTCACCCGGACACTCGGTGAACTGATCCGCGCCGACGACCGGGTCGACCTGGACGAATATTGCCTGGCCAAGCTGGTGCAGGTGCAGGTGATCGCTGCGCTCGACCCGTCGGCGAATTTCAGGCCGGGTGCGGCGCGGCTCAGCGAGGTGCCGGATGCCTTGCGCGATCTGTGCGCGCTGATCGCACACTTCGGCAATGACGACATGGACGCGGCGCGCCGCGCGTTCCTGCTGGCGATGCAGGAGGCACTGCCCAACGCCACGCCCCTGTTCGCGCTTCCGGACGACTGGCAGGGCGCGCTCGACGCGGCACTGGAAAAACTGTCGCGCCTGAATCCCGAAGGCAAGGAATTGACGGTGCGCGCGCTGACGCGCGCGATCGCCGAGGACGGCAAGGTCAACGTCTCCGAATCCGAATTGCTGCGCGTGGTGTGTGCGGCGCTGGGCTGCCCGCTACCGCCGCTCCTGTCGAATGGCTGAAGCGAGCGAACACGGATTCTGGGTTGTCCGCCCCGGCGAGGGCCGCGCGCTGATTCTCGCAGCCTTGGCATTTTTCTGTCTGCTGACGGCGTACTACGTGATGCGTCCGGTGCGCGATCAGCTCGTCGGCGCGACTGGATCGGCCGCGCTGCCGTTGTTTTATTCGGGCACCTTCATCGCCATGCTGGCGATCACGCCGCTGTTCGGCTGGTTGACCGCGCGCCTGCCGCGCCGAGCGCTGGTGGGCTGGAGCTACGGATTCTTCATCGTCTGCCTGCTGGCCTTCATCCCGTTGTTCGCTCGGCAGGCGGAGATCGGCGCGCGCACGCTGGGCGTGGCGTTCTTCATCTGGGTCAGCGTGTTCAACCTGTTCGTGGTGTCGTTGTTCTGGAGCGTGATGGCCGACGTGTTCGACAGCGTGCAGGCGCGGCGGCTGTTTCCGTTGATCGGGGTCGGCGGCGCCATCGGCGCGCTGGTCGGTCCGGCATTGACCTCCCTGCTCGTGCTGCGCATCGGCGTGCCGCCGCTGCTGGGCGTTTCGGCCGGGTTGCTGGCGATCACGCTGGGATTGCTCTTGCGCGTGTCCTCGGCACGCAGCGGGCGCATCGCGTCCGGCGACGGCGAACCGATCGGCGGTTCGATATTGGCAGGAATGCGCGCGGTGTTCACCATTCCGTTAGTGCGCGACCTGGCGTTGCTGATGCTGCTGTCGGATGGCGTCGGCACACTGGTCTACGCGCTGGTCGCGGATTTCGCCAAGACGCACTACGCCGATGCCGCGCTGCGCACCGCGTTCTACGGGCACCTCGATCTCGCGGTGAACACGCTGCAGATCCTGCTGCAGGTGAGTCTGACGCGCTGGATGCTGGTGCGGCTGGGTTACGCGGTGGGGCTGGTCGTGCCTGCGGCGGTGAATGTCGCGCTGCTGATTGTGGTGTTCGTGTTCGGCGCGGTGCAGTTCGGCGTGCTGGGGTTCAGCGTTTCGGTCGTCACGCTGATGCTGGTGGTGACGCGCGGTTTCGCCTATGGCGTCACCAAACCGGCGTACGACGGCCTGTACACGCGCGTCAGCCGCGAGATCCGCTACAAGGGCAAGAACTTCGTGGACACCGCGGTGTGGCGCTTCGGCGATCTGGGCGTGACCAGCGGACAGAATTGGTTGCGCGCGGCCGGCGTCGATCTCGGGTCGATCATCCTGATGGCGGCGGTTGCTGCCGGCGCCGCGGGATGGTTCGGCTGGCGCGCGGCCCGGGTCAGTCGCGAAAACCAGACCAATTTGTCTCAGGCAAGCAGTCGTCCCTGAATCTCCTTCCAGCCCGCACCTCCCTGTGCGTGCGTTCGAAGCAGCGCGACATGCGATTCAGGGCATGTCGCAAGCGCTGCTTCTCACCCAGCGATGTAACGCTGCAATTGATCGATCTCCACGGCCTGGTCGTCGATCACCGCCTTGACCAGATCTCCGATCGACACCACGCCCACCAGGCGCGCGTTGTCCATCACCGGCAGGTGCCGTACGCGCTGGTCGGTGCACAGGCGCATGCATTCGTCCACGGTGGAAGCGGGATCCACGCTGATGGGTGAGGCGGTCATGATTTCCGCCACCGGGGTGTCCTTCGAAGAACGTCCCTTCAGGATCACCTTGCGCGCGTAATCGCGTTCGCTGACGATTCCGATCAGCTCGTTGCCGCGCACCACCAGCAGCGCGCCGATGCCGCGTTCCGCCATCTGCCGGATCGCATCCAGCACCGGCGCTTCCGGGCCGATCGTGTACACCGCGTTGCCCTTGAGTTCGAGCAGATGCCTGACCTGTCGCATTGCGACTGCCTCCCTGCCACGATGATCCGCAAGTGTAGCTCGGCTCAGTGACGGCGGCGTAGGCCCTCGCGGGGGCGCGGCGGGTTCGGATCCAGCACGTAGGAGACGCCGCCCAACTGCGCCATCTGCCGTTCGATCCAGGCCGCGCGGCGTTGCACGTAGGCAGAAGGGCGATTCGCGTGCAGCCGGCGCGGATCGGGCAGCACGGCGGCAAGCAGCGCAGCCTGATGTGCGTCGAGTTGCGAGGCGTGTTCGCCGAAGTACGTTTGCGCGGCGGCTTCCACGCCATAGATTCCGTCACCGAATT
>DASXWZ010000265.1:0-5671 GCA_036503375.1 Rhodanobacteraceae bacterium
GAGGTGGTGCGCGCCGTCGGCCACGCGGCCGACATCTCTGCACTTGGCCGGGTCGCCGATCACTACAAGCTGTTCCTCATGCTGGCCGACAACCAGCCGACCAGTCTCGATGCGCTGAATGACATCGTGCTGCGCGCCGACGCGCGTGGCGTGGTGAAGGTCGGCGATGTCGCGCAGGTGAAAGCGGGCACCCAGCCGCAATGGGTGCGCGTGAACGCGGATGGTCGATCCGCGGTCCTGATGCAGGTCTACCAGCAGCCCGCGGCAAACAGCGTGCAGATCGCGGCCGACGTCAAGGCGCGGCTGAATTCCTACCGGATTCAGCACGGCGTGGAGCTCGCCACCTGGTATGACCAGACGCAGCTCGTGCGCGGCGCGGCGGCCAGCGTGCGCGATGCGATCCTGATCGGCATCGTTCTGGCCGGTCTGGTGCTTTTCGTGTTCCTGCGCAACACGCGGGTGATCTTCGTCGCAATGCTGGTGGTGCCGGCGACGCTCGCGATCACCATCCTGCTGTTGTCGGTGCTGCACATGAGCTTCAACATGATGACGCTCGGTGGCATGGCCGCGGCAGTCGGCCTGATCATCGACGACGTGATCGTGATGCTGGAGCACATCATGCGCCGGTTGCGCGATGCTTCCGGACATGTGCACGAACGCATCGCCGGCGCGGCATGGGAATTCACCCGGCCGCTGACCGGCTCATCGCTGGCGACGATCGTGATCTTCCTGCCGCTGGCATTCCTCACGGGCGTCACGGGCGCATTTTTCAAAGCGCTCTCCTTGACGATGGCGAGCGCGCTGGTGATTTCCTGGCTGCTGGCATGGGTCGTGGTGCCGTTGCTGGCGGAGAGACTGATAGATGAGCGGCACGCGCGCACGCAACCGCCCGGCAGACTGGCGCAACGCGCGCTGCAGGGCTACGAACATACATTGCGACGCGTGTTGCACAGGCCCGCGCTGCTGCTGGTCGGTGTGGTTCCGTTGTTGATTCTGGGTTTCGTCGCGTACGAATCCGTCGGCACCGGATTCATGCCGCACATGGACGAAGGCGGCTTCATTCTCGATTACATCGCGCCGCCGGGAACATCGCTCGACGAAACCGATCGCCTGCTGAGAAAGGTCGAAACGATCATCCAGGCAAATCCGTACGTGGACACCTATTCGCGGCGCACGGGACTGCAACTGGGCGGCGGATTGACCGAAGCCAACACCGGGGACTATTTCATCCGCCTGAAGAGCGGTAGCCGTCCGCCGATCGACGAGGTGATGGATGACATCCGCTCGAAAGTCGAGGCGCAAGTGCCGGGCCTCGATATCGATCTTGCGCAATTGATGGAAGACCTGATCGGCGATCTCACCGAAGTGCCGCAGCCGATCGAGATCAAACTCTACAGCGACAATCCGGCGGTGCTGAACGCTACCGCGAAAAAGATCGCCGCGCAGATCGCCAAGGTCCACGGCGTAGTCGGTGTGCTGGACGGCGTGGTAGCCGCCGGCGATGCCTTGCAGGTGCAGGTGGATCCGGTGAAGGCCGCACTGGCCGGCGTGGATCCGCAGGGCGTCGCCGATCAGGTCGCCGCCGCCGCGGCCGGGACGGTCGCGGCGCAATTGCCGCAAGGACCGAAAATGGTCGGGGTGCGTGTGTGGCTGCCGCCGTCATCGCGCGCGCACATCGAACAACTGCAACGACTGCCGATCAGCGACGGACAGGGTCACGTGTTTCCGCTGTCGCGCGTAGCCACGTTGCATGTGCAGCACGGCCAGCCGGAGATCGATCGCGAAAATCTCAAGCGCATGGTCGCGGTGACCGGACGCATCAGCGGAAGGGACCTGGGCTCCACCGTCGATGAGGTAAAACGGATCCTGGACACGCGCGGCGAACTGCCGTTCGGCATGTATTACCAGCTCGGCGGGCTCTACCAGCAACAGCAGGAAGCGTTCCATGGCCTGGAACTCGTGTTGCTGGCGGCGATCGCGCTGGTGTTCACCCTGCTGCTGTTTCTCTATGAAAGTTTCCGGCTGGCGATCGCGGTGCTGCTGATGCCGTTGCTGGCGATCTGCGCGGTGTTCATCGGTCTGTGGCTCACCGGCATCGAACTCAACATCTCGGCGATGATGGGCATGACCATGATCGTCGGCATCGTCACCGAGATCGCGATCTTCTACTTTTCGGAATTCGTGCAGGTCGAACGCGATCAGGAGGACGCGCGGGATCGACGCGCCGCGCAACATCGGGCGCTGCTCGCGGCCGGACGCAATCGCATGCGGCCGATTCTGATGTCCACGATCGCGGCGATCCTGACGCTGACCCCTCTTGCGCTGGCGATCGGCGAAGGCTCCCAGATGCAGCAACCGTTGGCGATCGCGATCATCGCGGGCATGCTGATACAGGTGCCGCTGGTGCTGCTGGTGATGCCCGCGCTGTACGCGCTGCTCACCTATCGCCGCTGATCGTGTTCGAAATGGGCGCCGCTTGCAGGCGACGCGCTGGATCCGGCATTGCCGGGCTATTCCTCGAGTTGCCAGGTCAAAGTTGCGTGCAGCAGGTGCGCATCGTCCAGCCGGAACGTCAATGTCATTTTCTGCGCGTGTGCTGCCGCGGCGGCGAGGGAAAGGCCAAGTCCGGTGTGGGCTGATGCGTCGTGCCGGTCGCCTTCGTTCCTGCGCCAGAAGCGCTGGCCGAAGTTCGCGAGATGCTGCGGCTGCAAGCTGGGCGCTGGATTGACGACCTCCAGTGATCCCGGGCTCGCCCGCAGGGTTATCGCACTCGACATCGGCGCGTAGGAAATCGCATTGCCGATGAGATTGTCCAGGGTGATGTCGGTCAAGGCGGCGTCCGCACGGATGGTGATGTCGGGCGCGATGGAAGGGACGAAGTCGAGCCGCACACCGCGGGATGCGGCGGCCGATGAGTGGCGTGCCCGGGCGCGGGTGAGCAGGGGCAGCAATGGAACCCACTCGTAATGAACCTGCTCCAGGCCGGAGTCTATGCGCGTCAGTTGCAGTAGAGCCGTGACCGTCGCTTCCAGCTCGGTGCCGATCGCGCTCACCTCGGTGAGCATCGTGCGGCTGTCCCGCCCGCTGGGATAACGCGACTCGATGTCGACCAGCGCGCGCAATTCCGCCAGCCGCGTGCGCAACTCGTGCGCAAGTCCCGCCGCGAAATCCCGCTCGCGGGACAGACCCGCGTCCATTCTTGCCAGGACCTCGTTGAATCGCGCCACGAGCGGAACCAGTTCGCGCGTTTCGGCGGCAGGCAATCGAAGTCCGGGAGCGTCCGGCCCGATCACCGCCATCGCGCGTTCGAGCGCGGAAAGCGGACGCAAGCCACGATGCACCAGCCATGGCGTGAGCAGCAGCACCAGCGCGAGGACGCCGAACAGGCTCCCGAGCAGGAGCAGATCCAGCGAATCGAGGATCGAATCGAGCGGTCCGCGATCCAGCGCGTAGCTCAAGTCGCACGATACGGCGGTCACGCCCGACCCGGCGTTTCCCTCGTTCGCAGGCGTGAAGCGTATCGCCACCATGCGGAGCGAACGGCCATCCGGGAGATGCGCGTCGGCAAAGCGAGGCTGCATGAGCGTCGCCATCGTTGGAGGCGCCCTTGGAGTGCGCGCCACGACGGTATCGCCGCATTGAACCTCGTACCAGCTCGAATTGGCGTTGCCCGGGAATTCCGCGGTGGGATCGCCGTGTTCGCCCAGCTCGATCCTGCCGTTGCCGACTTGCACCAGCCCGGCCAAAGCCTGGGCGCGTGCCAGCAGCGCACTGTCGAACCGCTGCTGCATTTCGGAATCCGCGCGCCAATCGACGATCCATGCCGCCGTTCCGAGCGCAATCCCTGTCGCCAGCGCGAGCAGCAATGTCAATCGCAACTTCAGCGAAATACCGCGCATCCGGCGTTTCGGATCAAACATCACGGTCACTCGATCAGATAGCCGACGCCGCGCCGGTTCTCGATCAAACCTTCGCAACCCGCCTCGGACAGTTTGCGACGCAGGCCGAACACCAGGACCTCGATGCTGCGATCCGACGCATCGCTGGCGCTTCCCGCGATGCGTTCCTGGATCGCCGCGCGCGAAAATACGCGGCCGCGATTGCGCAGCAGCAATTCGAGCAGGGCGAATTCGCGCGGGGTCAGTGTGAGGGGTTGTCCGTGCGCCGTGGCCTTCAGTGAACGCACATCGAGTACCACCTCGGCGCGCTCCAGGATGTCCCTGCGCGCTTCGACAGGCCTCCGCGCGAGCGCATGCAGCCGTGCCAGGGCCTCCTCGAACGCGAACGGCTTGATGAGATAGTCATCCGCGCCGGCATTCAGTGCCGCTATTCGATCGGCGACTTGATCGCGTGCGGACAGCACCAGCACGCGTGGGCGGTTGCCGCTCTCCGGCAGTGCGCGCAGTACGCCGAAGCCATCCAGACGCGGCAATCCGAGATCCAGCAGCACGAAATCGTACTGGAATGTCTCGAGGTAACCCGTCGCTTCGACGCCATCGTTCGCTGCGTCGACCGTGAATCCGGCCGCGCGCAACCCGCGACTCAGAGTGTCGCGCAATCGAGGCGAATCTTCGACCAGCAGCAGTTTCATGCAGGGTTTTCGCGATAACGCAGGAAGGACAAACTTCGCGAATGGAATCGGTCCGAACGCGCGCACTTCTGGAAGCGTGAACGAACGGCCCAAGGAGCGGCACGCTGCGTTTCGCGCAAAACCATCGACATTAAACCGCGATCCTTAGCAGTCGCTTAGCGCGCCATGCCTCACGCACGATGACGGGTGTCGAAAAACAAAGCCATCCCAAAGTTTCGGGATGCACAGTCGCACCTGCGACGGGGAGGTTTTTTGCTGTTACGGAAGTCCCTCCATGCGCATTGCACCGTGCCTGTTGTTCGCCGTCGCATGTTCCGGGTTGCCTTGCCAGTGCGTGCTTGCAAGCGGCGGTCCGTTGGGCATAGATCATCGCATTGCCTACGACGATAGCGGCATCTGGTCCCGCGGCAATCAGAAAGCCCTGATCGGCGCGACCGTGGTTACGGTCATCGGCGGATCCCTCGCGCTGGGAGATCAGGACAAGCCGGGAGACACATTCTGGCGTTCCCTGGACTCGATGACCGCCGCGGCGGCACTCGCGCAAGGTGGCAAGTGGATATTCCAGCGGGAACGTCCCTCGCAGACCGACAACCCGGACGAATTCTTCAAGGGCACGAAGTACCAGAGTTTCCCCAGTGGTGAAGTCGCGGCCATTTCGGGCGCGGTGACGCCTTTCGTCGTCGCCTACGGCCGCGATCATCCCGCGGCATATGCCCTCGAGCTGCTGCCTTTGTACGACTCGATTGCGCGCGTCAAGGTACGCGGCCATTGGCAATCGGATGTGCTGGTCGGCTGGGCGATCGGTACCGGCACCGGCATCTGGGCCGCGCATCGCGAGTCTCCGCTGATCCTGGGTTGGCTTCCGGGCGGGTTCGCGGTGGGCTTCGTGCACCATTTCAAGCCATGAAGTTTTCGCGTCGCGCGATCAGGGCTTCTGTCCGAGGGATGCCGTTTCCATGAGACGCCGCGAAGTGATCGATCCGGGACCCTCCGCTTCCCGACCCGCGGAGCCCCTTGCGCGGCTTTCGCCGCTGGTCATCCGATTCGGCGCGATGGGCGATGTGATTCTTCTCACCCCGT
>DASXWZ010000266.1:0-6474 GCA_036503375.1 Rhodanobacteraceae bacterium
GACGGGAAGAATCGAGCGCGGGATCATCAAGGTGGGTGACGAAGTCGAGATCGTCGGCATCAAGCCGACCGTCAAGACCACGGTCACGGGCGTTGAGATGTTCCGCAAGCTCCTGGACCAGGGCCAGGCCGGCGACAACGCGGGTCTGCTGCTGCGCGGCACCAAGCGCGAAGAAGTGGAGCGCGGCCAGGTGCTGTGCAAGCCGGGCAGCATCACTCCGCACACCAAGTTCGAGTCGGAGGTGTATTGCCTCTCCAAGGAAGAAGGCGGGCGACACACGCCGTTCTTCAAGGGCTATAGGCCGCAGTTCTACTTCCGCACCACCGACATCACCGGAGCGGTGGAGTTGCCGGCGGGCGTGGAGATGGTCATGCCGGGCGACAACATCAAAATGGTGGTGAGCCTGATCCACCCGATCGCGATGGAGGAAGGCCTGCGCTTTGCCATCCGCGAAGGCGGCCGCACGGTCGGTGCCGGCGTGGTGACCAAGATCATCGAGTAATGATTCAGCGGGCTCGAACCACACGCCAGTAGCTCAATTGGCAGAGCAGCGGTCTCCAAAACCGCAGGTTGGGGGTTCGAGTCCCTCCTGGCGTGCCATTAGGTAACTCTGTATTTGCTGGATGGTTTTTGTTCTAACCCACATCTTCATGCTTCCACAACCCCAACTTTCGCTTCGCGAAAGTTAGCCCCCTTTACTAAAGGGGGCTGAACATCAAGAGCTGCGACGTGGCAGACAAAAATGCAACAGAAAAAAATCGGAAACAGATGAACGCGAAAGTGGAACGGGCCGGCGGCATCAACGCCGCCGACATGGCCAAGCTGGCGCTGGCGGTATTGCTGCTGGCGGCCGGCATCGCGGGCTACTACTGGTATGCCAATGCCGCGTCGCCGCTACGGCTGATCGGCATGCTGGCTGCGATCGTGGCCGCCTGTGCGGTGGCGGCGTTCACCGCGCCGGGTCGCGCGGTACGCGACTACCTGCGCGAAACGCAATTCGAAATGCGCAAGGTCGTATGGCCGACACGCCAGGAAACCATCCGCACAACGGCCGTCGTGATCCTGGTCGTGGTGATTCTGAGCGTATTGCTGGGCTTGATCGACGTGTTCCTGAAATGGGCGATCCTCGACCACTTGTTGAAAATCGGCACATGAACGAAGCAAACAACAAACGCTGGTACGTGGTGCACGCCTATTCGGGCTTCGAGCACCAGGTCGCGCGCGCGCTGCAGGACCGCATCGCGCGGGCTGGCATGCAGGACAAGTTCGGCGAAGTGCTGGTGCCGACCGAAGAAGTGGTTGAAATGCGCGCGGGGCAGAAGCGCAAGAGCGAGCGCAAGTTCTTTCCCGGTTATGTGCTGGTGCAAATCGAAACCGGCGGCGAAGCGCGCGCGCCGCGCATCGACGACGAGTGCTGGCATCTGGTCAAGGAAACGCCCAAGGTGATGGGCTTCATCGGCGGCACCGCCGACAAGCCGCTGCCGATCAGGGATTCCGAGGCCGACGCGATCCTCAGCCGCGTCAAGGAAGGCGTGGAAAAGCCGCGCCCGAAGGTGCTGTTCGAGCCGGGCGAGATGGTGCGCGTCACCGACGGCCCGTTCAACGATTTCAACGGCGTGGTCGAGGAAGTCAATTACGAGAAGAGCCGCCTGCGCGTGGCGGTGCTGATTTTCGGCCGTTCGACTCCGGTGGAACTGGAGTTCGGGCAGGTGGAGAAGGCGTAAAAGGCCGGGACCCGGGACCCGGGACTCGGAAGATCAAGAGCGAAGGCTTTTGCTTTTCCCGGGTCCCGAGTCCCGAGTCCCGAAATCTGGCAAACAGCGAGGAGCCTGCAAACAGGCGTTTGGACTCGTCGGAGCAAGCAACATGGCAAAGAAAGTTACCGGCTACATAAAATTGCAGGTCAAGGCGGGGCAGGCCAATCCGTCGCCCCCGGTCGGTCCGGCGCTGGGCCAGCGCGGTCTGAACATCATGGAGTTCTGCAAGGCATTCAACGCCGCCACGCAAAAGTTGGAGCCAGGTCTGCCGATCCCGACCATCATCACCGTGTATTCGGATCGCACCTTCACCTTCATCACCAAGACCCCTCCGGCGACGATCCTGCTGAAGAAGGCGGCCGGCCTGGACAAGGGTTCGTCCAAGCCGAACACCGACAAGGTCGGCAAGGTCAACCGCAAGCAGCTCGAGGAAATCGCCAAGGCCAAGCAGCCGGATCTCACCGCTGCGGATCTCGATGCCGCGGTGCGCACCATCGCCGGCAGCGCGCGCAGCATGGGCCTGAACGTGGAGGGCGTTTGACATGTCCAAGATCAGCAAACGCTTCAAGGCGATGAGCGGCCTGGTCGAGCCGGGCAAGACCTATCCGGTCGAAACGGCCTTGAAAATCCTCAAGGACAACTCCAAAACCAAATTCGTGGAATCGGTTGACGTGGCGATCCGGCTCGGCATCGACGCCAAGAAGTCGGATCAGGGCGTGCGCGGTTCGACCGTGCTGCCGCACGGCACCGGCAAGACGGTGCGCGTGGCGGTGTTCTGCCCGCCCGGCGAGAAGGCCGAAGCTGCCAAGGCAGCCGGCGCCGATGTGGTCGGCATGGACGACCTCGCAACGAAGATGCAGGAAGGCGACATCGATTTCGGTGTGGTGATCGCCACGCCCGACGCGATGCGTGTGGTCGGCAAGCTCGGCCAGTTGCTGGGTCCCCGCGGCCTGATGCCGAACCCGAAGGTCGGCACGGTGACACCCGATGTCGTCGGCGCGGTGAAGAACGCCAAGGCTGGCCAGGTGCGTTATCGCAACGACAAGGCCGGCATCGTTCACTGCTCGATCGGCAAGGTGAATTTCGAAGTCAACGCGCTCAAGGAAAACCTCGACGCGCTGATCGCCGACCTGATGAAGTCCAAGCCGTCCACGGCCAAGGGCCAGTATCTGCAAAAAGTGTCGGTGTCGAGCACGATGGGCCTGGGCGTGGCGGTCGATCCGTCCACGCTGGTCACGACGCCGGCGCACTGACGTTTTTGAAACTCTCCCGGAGGGAGAGAAAAGCATTTTGAGGGCGACCGGGGCGCGAGTTGCGCAACGGCAGCCGTCAAAGACCGCAGGCGATGCGCGGATCGGCTACAAGATCCGCAAGTCTCAAACGAAGTTTCGCGAGAACCTTCAGCCTGCGCAGATGGTGTCGCCCGCAAGGATTTCCCCGGATTGATCGGGGTTGATCGGAGCGGCCACCAAGTTTGGCATCGAAAGATGCCGGCGGATCGGAAAGGAATCGATCGATCCGCTCATCTCGGATTCGCCGCGCGGACGTGCGGGAATCCGGTTCGGAGAAAGCAATGGCGCTCAATCTCGCTGCAAAGAAAGAGCTCGTTGCCGAACTGGCGACGGTCGCTGCCAAGGCGCACTCGCTGGTCGCCGCGGAATACGCGGGTCTCACGGTCGGTCAGCTCACCGAGCTGCGCAGGAAGGCGCGCGAATCCGGTGTGTTCTTGAAGGTCATGAAGAACACGCTGGTGCGGCGCGCGGTGGACGGAACCGAGTACGAGTGCACGAAAGGGCAACTCGTCGGTCCGCTGCTGTATGCCTTCTCGACCGAGGATCCCGGCGCCGCCGGGCGGCTGGTCAAGGAGTACGCCAAGGCCAACGACCAGTTGAAGCCGAAGCTGGTGGCGATCGGCGGCAAGGCGTATCCCGCCTCGCATGTCGATGTGCTGGCTTCGCTGCCGACGCGCGATCAGGCGTTGTCGATGCTGCTCAGCGTGCTCTCGCAGCCCGCCACCATGCTGGTGCGCGTACTGGCCGAGCCCGCTTCGCAGATCGCGCGCGTGATCAACGCCGCCGGTCAGCAGAAGCAGGCCGCATGAGGCTTCGCAAGTTCGGACAACCGTTCAACCCATCAAACCGCATCAAGAAATCCCAGGAGCAAGAGTCATGTCACTGAGCAATGAGCAGATCATCGACGCGATCGCCTCCAAGTCCCTCGTCGAGGTGATGGAGCTGGTCAAGGCGATGGAAGAGAAGTTCGGCGTTTCCGCCGCGGCCCCGGTGGCGGTGGCCGCCGCCCCGGCTGCTGGCGGCGCGGCCGCTGCCGCCGAGGAAAAGACCGAGTTCACCGTGGTGCTGTCCGCGATCGGCGAGAAGAAGGTCGAGGTGATCAAGGCCGTCCGCGCGATCACCGGCCTGGGCCTGAAGGAAGCCAAGGACTTGGTGGAAGGCGCGCCGCAGAACGTGAAGGAAGGCGTCAACAAGGATGAAGCCGACAAGTTCAAGAAGGAACTGGAAGCCGCCGGCGCCAAGGTGGAATTGAAATAAGTGCACGATGCCATCATCTTTGCAGGAGCCTGCGTGCAGGCGATTGTCGCGGGCACGCTCGCTCCTGCATTGATCGACGAAAACCCGAGGCTGGGAGCGAAAGCTCCCGGCCTTTGGCCGTTGCAAAGGAACGCACAGACAAAAGCTGCTAGCTGGAAGTAGCGGGAGATGGCCTAGCTGGTGCCGGCAGTACCAGCCACTTCCAGGTAACGGTTTCACGTTTTCCCGCGGCCGTGGACGCACGGCCCGAAAGAGAATCGAGGCTTTTCCCCAATGACCACTTATTCGTTCACCGAGAAAAAGCGCATCCGCAAGGATTTCGGCAAGCGTCCGCCCGTGCTGGACGTGCCCAACCTGCTCACCATCCAGACCGACTCCTATCGCGATTTCCTGCAGGCCGATGTCGCGCCCGCGAAGCGCGATGACAAAGGTCTGCAGGCCGCGTTGAAGTCGGTGTTCCCCATCTCCAGCTACAGCGGAAATGCCGCGCTCGAATACGTGGATTACCGCTTCGGCGAGCCCGCGTTCGATGAACGCGAGTGCCGCATGCGCGGCATGAGCTACGGTGCGCCGCTGCGCGTGACCGTGCGCCTGGTGATCTACGACAAGGACAGCCCCGCCTCGAAGAAGGCCGTGAAGCTGGTGAAGGAGCAGGAGGTCTACATGGGCGAAATCCCGCTCATGACCGAGACCGGCACCTTCATCGTCAACGGCACTGAGCGCGTGATCGTCTCGCAGTTGCATCGCTCGCCCGGCGTGTTCTTCGATCACGACAAGGGCAAGACGCACTCGTCCGGCAAGCTGCTGTATTCCGCGCGCATCATTCCCTACCGTCGTTCGTGGCTGGATTTCGAATTCGATCCGAAGGACGCGCTGTTCACCCGCATCGATCGCCGTCGCAAGTTGCCGGTGACGGTGCTGCTACGCGCGCTCGGCTACACGAACGAGGAAATCCTCGACATTTTCTTCGAACACAATGTGTTCCATCTCGGCAACGCCGAGCACGTCAAGCTCGACCTCGTACCGGAGCGCCTGCGCGGCGAAACGCTGAACTTCGATCTCGTCGCCGACGGCAAGGTGCTGGTGGAAGCCGGCAAGCGCATCACCGCGCGCCACGTTCGCGCGCTGAAGGATGCCAAGATCAAGACGCTGGAAGTCCCCGACGAATATCTCGCCGGCCGCCTGCTGGCGCGCGACATCGTCGACACCAACACCGGAGAGTTGCTCGCCGCGGCGAATTCCGAGCTGACGGCAGACGATATCGCCAAATTCCGCAAGGCCGGCATCGACACCGTCCAGACGCTCTACGTCAACGACCTGGATCGCGGCCCGTACATCTCCAACACATTGCGCATCGACAGCACGAAGACCCAACTCGAGGCGCTGGTCGAAATCTACCGGATGATGCGCCCCGGCGAGCCCCCGACCAAGGAGGCCGCGCAGAACCTGTTCTACAACCTGTTCTTCACCTTCGAGCGCTACGACCTCTCTGCGGTCGGCCGCATGAAGTTCAACCGCCGCGTTGGCCGCAAGGAGATCACCGGCCCCGGCGTGCTGTACGACTGGAGGTATTTCGGCGAGCGCAAGGACGAGAATTCGGAAAGGCTGGTCCGTGAACTGGGCCAGACGTCCGACATCCTCGAAGTGCTGAAGGCGCTGATCGCTATCCGCAATGGCCAGGGCACGGTGGACGACATCGATCACCTGGGCAACCGTCGCGTGCGTTCGGTCGGCGAAATGGCGGAGAACACCTTCCGCATCGGTCTGGTGCGCGTCGAGCGCGCGGTCAAGGAGCGGCTTTCGCTGGCCGAGGCCGACAACCTCGGTCCGCAGGATCTGATCAATGCCAAGCCGGTCGCGGCAGCGGTGAAGGAGTTCTTCGGCTCCTCACAGCTCTCGCAGTTCATGGACCAGAACAATCCGCTCTCGGAAGTCACGCACAAGCGCCGCGTCTCCGCGCTGGGCCCGGGCGGCCTGACGCGCGAGCGCGCCGGCTTCGAAGTGCGCGACGTGCACCCGACCCACTACGGCCGCGTCTGCACCATCGAGACGCCGGAAGGTCCGAACATCGGACTGATCGGCTCGCTGGCGACCTACGGTCGCATCAATCAATACGGCTTTATTGAGACGCCCTACCGGCGTGTCTACAAGACGGTCAACATTCAGCA
>DASXWZ010000267.1:0-26523 GCA_036503375.1 Rhodanobacteraceae bacterium
GTGACCAAGGTGCCACCTGGACACCGGGGCCAACCATCGATTCCACCAACGCGCTGTCGACGGAAGATGGAGTGCTGCTCGGCAACTCGCTGGCCGTCGCTTACGTCACGACCGCCAACAACATCAAGTTCGCGTCCTTTCTCTGGGATCCCGGTTCCGGCACCTGGTCGGCAAACAGCGTGCAGACGGTCTTCGCATCGAGCGCGCAGACCGCGGTCAACCCTTGCCTGGGCCGCGATTCCGCGGGTAACGTCTGGGTGGCTTTCGCGTCCACCGACACCGCAGGGAACAACACCATCCGAATGATGGTGCGGCCGGCGGGCACCAGCCAATGGACGGACACCGGCCTGACATTCGGCGACACCGGCACCGCGACGGTAGACGGCAGCGAACGCAGCGCCCGCCCGATGAAAATCCCCGGCGGGATGGGCATGGTCTACACCGTGGGAGAGGATCTCTACTGGGCCAGCCGCAGCGATTCGTCCGCACTCGGGGATCCCTGGACCAGCCAGTTGCTGTATACACATACCGGAGGCGGCAACGATCCGTACGCCAGCCATTTCAGTGTCGCGGACGACGCATCCGGCAATCTCCATCTCGCCACCGTCGACGGGGGAGAGCTGCTGTATCTGCACTACGACGCGGGCAGTGCAACGTGGAGCCAGCGCATCCTGGCGGGCAGCGGCATCCAGGCCAACTATCCGCAGGTGACCATTGTGGGGAACACCCTTGTAGTGGCCGCGAACGTGAAGACAAACGCCGGGGTTTTCATCAGCCCCGATCTGGGCCAGACCTTCACGTACTCGTACTCGCTGCAGCACGGGACGGTCGGCCCGGGCATCACCTTCAAGACTCCGCGTCTCGAAACGGCGGCGAGTTCGACCAGTCCGGTGCTGCTGTTCCAGCAGTATTACGACAACGGAGCCCAGCGCCTGCTCGAATACGCGATCCCGATCGGAGACGGGGACGCGTTCCCGCGCTAGTCGGCTCTAAGCGAGCAATCGCGAACAGATGGCCTGATACAACGGCGGCAGGCGATCCAGATCGTCGAGCGCCACGTGTTCATCGACTTTGTGGATGCTGGCATTCACCGGCCCCAGCTCCACGACTTCCGCACCGAGCGGAGCGATGAAGCGGCCGTCCGAAGTGCCGCCGCCGGTGCTCTGTTCCGGCTCCTCGCCGCACAGCTCGCGGCACACGCCGACGACCGTTTCGCGCAGGCGTCCGCCGACCGGCGAAAGGAACGGCTCGCCGGAAACACTCCATTCCACCGAATAATCCAGCTCGTGTTTTCGAAGAATCGCCTCGGTGCGTTCGCGCAATGAATCCACGCTGCTCGCGGTGCCGAATCGGAAATTGAAGTGCGCGATCAAGGCGCCGGGAATCACGTTGAGCGCACCGGTGCCGGCATTGAGGTTGGAAACCTGGAACGACGTCGGCGGAAAGTCGTGATCACCAGAATCCCAGCACGTCGCAGCGAGTTCGGCCAGCGCGGGCGCGACGATGTGGATCGGATTGCGCGCAAGCTGCGGATAGGCGACATGGCCCTGCACGCCGCGCACGGTGAGCGCGCCGGAAAGCGAACCGCGCCGGCCGACGCGAATTAAGTCGCCGAGCTTCTCCTTCGAGGACGGCTCGCCTACCAGGCACCAGTCGATGCGCTGGCCGGTCTCACGGAAGTGTTGCGTCACACGGCGCACGCCATCCGTGTTCATGGGTCCTTCCTCATCCGAGGTCAGCAGCAGCGCGAGCGTACCCGGATGGTCCGGTTGCGCGGCCACGAACCGCTCCAGCGCAACCGTCATCGCCGCAACGCCGGATTTCATGTCCGCAGCACCGCGGCCGTATAGACATCCATTCCGGATCGTCGGCTCGAACGGCGGGGAAAACCAGCCCTCCTCCGGCCCACTCGGAACCACGTCGGTGTGACCGAGAAACAGCAACACCGGCGCACCCTGCCCGTGCATGGCCCAGAGATTGTCCACCTCGTTGAAGCGCAGGTGTTCACAGCGAAAACCGGCGCGCTGCAATCGCTCGGCGATCAGCCGCTGGCAACCGGCATCCTCCGGCGTGACCGAACGGCGACGGATCAGTTCGCAAGCGAGATCGATGGCTTCGCTCATGGCTCGGCGAACAATTTCTTGAAGCCATTGTCACTGAAACCGACCTGCACGCTGCCGTCGTCCGACACGCTCACAGGCCGGCGGATCAGCGCGGGATATTCCTTCAGCAGCAGTGTCCACTCGGGATCGCTCTGCGGGTTTTTCCGCTGCGGCAGCAGACTGCACCAGGTGGTGGATGACTTGTTGACCAGTTTTTCCCAGCCGCCGAGCTGTTGCGCCCAGGCTTTCAACGTCGCGGATGGAACCGGGTTGGCGCGGTAATCCACAAACGTGTACGCCACACCGAAACGATCCAGCCAGTTGCGCGCCTTGCGGCAGGTGTCGCAGGTGGGGAGGCCGTAAATCGTCGTCATCCAAATCTCCGTGCTCGTCATTCAAGGCCAGACAAACTCGTCTGGAACGAATTTGAACGGCTTGCCATACATGGCACTGGATCCCGGCCAATCCATGGCGGGATGACGGGATTATTCGCTGCTCCGCAGCAGCTCATTGATGCTCGTCTTCGACCGCGTCTTTTCGTCCACGCGTTTGACGATCACCGCGGCATACAGGCTGTGCGAGCCGTCTTTGGCGGGAAGCGATCCCGCTACGACGACGCTGCCGGCGGGCACGCGGCCGTAGGAGATCGTTCCGCTCGCGCGGTGGTAGATGCGGGTGGATTGTCCGAGGAACACGCCCATTCCGATCACGCTGCCGCGTTCGACGATCACGCCTTCGACGACCTCCGAGCGCGCGCCGACGAAACAATCGTTCTCGATGATGGTGGGGTTGGCCTGTAAGGGTTCCAGCACACCGCCGATGCCGACGCCGCCGGACAGATGCACGCGCGCTCCGATTTGCGCGCAGGAACCGACGGTGGCCCAGGTATCCACCATCGCGCCCGCGCCCACGTACGCGCCGATGTTGACATAGCTCGGCATCAGCACCGCATCCTTGCCGACGAATGCGCCGCGGCGCACCAGCGCGCCCGGCACGATGCGCGCGCCGGCGACTCGAAAGCTCTGCTCGCTCGCATCGGCGAACCGCAAAGGGACCTTGTCGAATGCGGTCATTGGACCGCCGTCCATCACGCGGCTGGAATTCGCGCGAAAATACAGCAGCACCGCTTTTTTCAGCCACTGGTGCACGCGCCAGCCGCCCTCGTGCGGATCGGCCACGCGCAACGCGCCACTTTCGAGCGCATCCAGTACACGTTCCAGTTGCGGGCGCAGCGATTCGATGCGCGCGCCATCCAATTCGGCGCGAGCCTCCCAGGCGGCATCGACGATCGGTTGCAGCTCTTTCATGGATCTCCCTGGTTGTCGCTTCCCAGCCGCTGTTGCAGGTGCTTGCGCAAAACCGCCTGCGCCGCCGTGCCGAGCGGCAGATCGTTGCGATCGGTCAGTTCGAAAAAGTCCTCGACGCGCTCGCCGAACGTCGCGATGCGCGCATCATGCACGCGCACCCCGCCGTCGAGGAAGGCCTGGGCGACTTGCGCGAGCAGACCTGGGCGATCCGAACACACCAGTGCAAGCCGCGTGCGCGCATGTTCGGGCGCGTCCTGGAACTCGACCTGCGGCGCACGCTGGAAATGTTTCAACCGGCGCGCCAGGCCCCGTCGCGGCGGTTGCGCGGGTCCGGCGTTCGGCGCCAACGCTCGCAACAACGAGGTGCGCAAATCACGCGCGCGCTCGTCGCGGAGCGGCGCGAGGCTCTCGGCATCCAGCACGGTGAAGGTGTCCAGCGCGCGGCCGCTGCGGGTCGCCAGCACACGTGCCTCCATCACACTGCAACGCGCGCGGTCGAGCGTGGCGACCACCGACGCGAACACACCGTCGCGATCCGGCGCGCACACGAACACCTCGGCGCCGCCGCGAGGCGAGCGTGCATTCACCGCGACGACCAGCGCTTGGTCCGTCGCGTCCAGCAACGCGCCGGCTTGCCACGCGATCTGCGCATCGGGCTGGCGCAGGAAGGCGTGATCCGGAAAATCCTCCAATAGATCCTGCACGGCTCGAACATCGCGGCCCTGCTCGCGCAACAGTGCGGCCACCCGCTCGCGCGAGGCGCGCACGCGGGCCTCGGCTTGCGCTGGACGCGCGAGGTCGCCGCGCAGGACAAAGCGCGCGGCCACGTACAAATCAGCGAGCAGGCGATCCTTCCATGCGTTCCACAATCTGGGACTCGTTCCGGCTATGTCTGCGATCGTCAGCAGGTAGAGATGATCGAGCCGCTCCCAGTCGCCGACCTGCACCGCAAAGGCGTGCACCACTTCCGCATCGCTGATGTCCTGCCGCTGCGCGGTCACGCTCATCATCAGATGCCAGCGCACCATCCACGCGACCAGCTCGATGTCGTCCTCGCTCAATCCGAGCTTCGCGCAGAACGCGCGCGCTTCCGCTTCGCCCAGTTCCGAGTGATCGCCGCCGCGGCCCTTGGCGATATCGTGGAACAACGCGGAGAGCAGCAGCAGCTCCGGTTTGTCCAGCCGTGCGTACGCCTCGCAGGCCAGCGGGAATTCCGCCCGCGCGCCGGTTTCCGCGAAGCGCGCCACGTTGCGCAGCACGCGCAGCGTGTGTTCGTCCACCGTGTAGATGTGGAACAGGTCGTACTGCATGCGCCCGACCACGCGCGCGAACGCCGGCAGGATCGCGGCCAGCGCTCCGTGGCGGTTCATCATCTCGAGCGCGCGCACCGCGCTGGCACCGCGTTTCAGCAGGGCAAGGAACGCGGATAGCGCTTGCGGATCGTTGCCGAGGACATCGCCGTGCTCGGCCAACGCCTGTCCCAGCGAGCGCATCGTCGCGGCGGAAAAGCCGCGCAACTGCGGGTGATCGAGGAGACGGGCAAAGGCGGCAATGATGGTCCAGGGTTCGCGCGCGAACAGTTGCCCGTCGCGCAGCGCCAGCCGCGTACCGCGTGCGGCGAAATGCTCGTCCAGCGGCTGCGGCGCGGGCAGCGGAAGCAGGTGTTCCTCGAAACGCTCCAGCAGTTGCGACAGCAAACGCTCTATCGCGCCGGCAGCGCGGTAGAAAGTCTGCATGAACTGTTCGACTGCAAGATTGCGGACATCGTCCTCGAAGCCCAACTGCATGGCCAGCGCGCGCTGCCAATCGAACAGCAACCTTTCCTCGGCACGCCCGGCCTCCAGATGCAACGCGTAACGCGCGCGTTGCAGCACGCGCTCGGCTTCCAGCAGCGCACCGCACTCGCTCGCATCCAGCAACTGCTTCGCGACCAGCGCATCCAGGTCGGGCGCATCCGCGACGCGCGAACCCAGCCAGCGGATCAGGTCCAGGCTGCGCAAGCCGCCCGGTCCTTCTTTCAGATTCGGCTCGAGATTGTGGGTGGTGTCATCGTGCCTGGCATGGCGCGCATCGCGGTCGGCACGCTTGGCTTCCAGGAACGCAGCGGCCGGCCACAGCGCCGCATCACCGACCAGCGCGCGCAATTGCGGCTCGAATGGCTGCGCGCCGGCGATTCGACGCGCATCCAGCAAACTGGTGAACACGCTGACGTCCGCCGCCGCGATCTCGCGGCACTGAGCCAACGTGCGCACCGCATGCCCCGGCTTGAGGCCGATGTCCCAAAGGCATCCGAACAGCGCTTCCAGTCCGCGCGCCATGCCCTTGGGCGTCTCGTCGATCAACACCAGCAGGTCCACGTCGGAATGCGGAAACAGCGCGCGGCGGCCGAAACCGCCGACCGCGAACAAGGCGGCGTGTGTCGTTTCACCCAGGCAAGCCGTCCAGCAATGCGCCAATACACGGTCCACGGCATGCGCCTGCAGCCGCGCCAGATCTATCGCTTCCGCGCCTTCACGAAATGCGGTGGCCAGCGAGCGCGCCTGATCGGCCAGCAACTGCCTCAGCGCGATGCGCGCCTGGGTCGAAACGCCCGCGCGCGGCAAAGCGGCGGGCAGGCGCGGAAGCGGCGGAAGGCGCGTGTGAGCCTGGACATTCACGTGGAAAGCGTCGAACGATGGCCAAGAGCCGTCAATCGTATCCGGCCCATGGTTTGCCGTTCACGATCCGCGCTTCAACTGTCCGGCCAAGGTGTCAGGATTTCGAATCCGTGGTCCGTCACCGCGACCGTGTGCTCCCATTGCGCCGAAAGGGAGTGATCCTTTGTCACCACCGTCCAGCCATCCGGCAGCACCTTGGCGTTGGGTTTGCCCGCGTTGATCATCGGCTCGACCGTGAACACCATGCCCTTCTCGATCTTCATGCCGGTGCCGGGCTTGCCATAGTGCAGCACCTGCGGATCTTCGTGATAAATGCGGCCGATACCGTGGCCGCAGTAATCCTTGACGATCGAAAAGCCGGCCTTCTCCGCGTTCTGCTGGATCGCGTGGCCGATGTCGCCCAGGGTGGCGCCGGGACGGACCTGACCGATGCCCAGCATCATCGACTCGTAAGCGTTATCCACCAGCCGCCTGGCCAGCACCGAAGGCTTGCCGACGAAATACATGCGCGAGGTGTCGCCATGCCAGCCATCCTTGATCACCGTGACGTCTATGTTGACGATATCGCCGTCCTTCAACACTTTGGAAGGACTCGGGATGCCGTGACAGATCACGTGATTGACCGAGGTGCACAGGGTTTTGGGGAATCCGCGGTAGCCGACGTTGGCCGGAATCGCCTGCTGCACGTTGACGATGTGCTCGTGGGCGATGGCGTCGAGCTCTTCCGTGCTGACGCCCGGCCTGACGTGGGGCACCATCAACGCGAGTACTTCGGCCGCAAGCCGGCCGGCTTCGCGCATTTTCTCGATGTCCTGCGGCGATTTGAAGGTGACGGGCATGGAATATCTTCAGCCGGGCCGGAGCATCATATGGCGGCGACCGCGGCCTGATTCAAAATGGTGAGCCGTGCCGCGGAGCGGCGTCGGCCTGGATGAATGATCGGAGCATGAGAGCAATTATCCGGTATCGCCGCCGCGATTGCGATGTCGCGGTCACGGTTGTACAATCTCCCGGCTTTGCAGAAGCAAAACCGCCCACGCCGGGCGTCACCGGCGAATACACACGCAGGCCGTAAACCGGCACCGGGGTCCTTCCGGTGTGCTGGTACCACGGGTAGCTTGCCCCGGTCAGTAGCGGATTTTTGTGGCTGACAAGGCGCGGCGACGAGGCATAGCCAAAGCTATGGCGAGGAGCCGCAACACAGTCAGACGCGAAAGACGCGCTGACTGAGGTTGAGTTACTTGCGGGACAGCACACCCTGAGGTCGTTGCCGCGGGCCTGCGGAAGCCCAACCCCGGAATCCGCACCAACCGCGCGCAAGCGCGGCTCCGTTTCGGCGGAACGGGTTCCCCATCAGGAGTCGCAACAATGCCCCAAGTCACCATGCGCCAGATGCTGGAAGCCGGCGTTCACTTCGGTCACCAGACCCGTTACTGGAACCCGCGGATGGCGCCGTACATCTTCGGCGCGCGCGGCAAGATCCACATCATCAACCTCGAGAAGACGCTCCCGCTCTTCTCGGACGCCATGAATTATCTCTCCGGCCTCGCGCAAAAGCGCGGCACCGTGCTGTTCGTCGGCACCAAGCGCTCGGCACGCGAATCGGTCGGCGAGGAAGCCGCGCGTTGCGGCATGCCTTACGTCAACGCGCGCTGGCTGGGCGGCATGCTCACCAACTTCCGCACCGTCAAGCAATCGGTCGGTCGCCTGAAGGAACTTGAGGCGATGGAAACCGACGGCAGCTTCGAGAAGCTGGTCAAGCACGAAGTGCTGTCCCTGCGCCGCGAGCGCGAAAAGCTGGAAAAGTCGCTGGGCGGCATCAAGGAGATGAACCGCCTGCCCGATGCGCTGTTCGTGATCGACATCGGGCACGAAGACATCGCGGTCAAGGAAGCCAAGAAGCTCGGCATCCCGGTGGTGGCGGTAGTGGACACGAACTACGATCCGGCGCTGGTGGACTATGCAATTCCGGGCAACGACGACGCGATCCGTGCGGTGCAGTTGTACGTGCGCGCCGCCGCCGATGCGATCCTCGAAGGCAAGGCCGCCGCCCCGGCCGCCGCGCGTGGCGATGCCAACGAATTCGTCGAACTCGATGCCGAAGGCAATCCCGTGGCGCGCGTGGATCGCGAGCGCGACGATCGCCGCGGCAAGGGCGCACCGCGCGGCCGCAATTCGGGCCGCAAGCCGGCGCCGCAGCAGCAGCGCCGCACCGCTGCACCGGCGAAGGTTGCTGACCTGCCGCCACCGGGCGATGCCGACGAGGCCGGCCTGGAGCGCGCGGAAGCGGAAGTCGTCCAGAACGAAGCGGCAGACGAAGAAGCGGCGAAATAGTCATTGCGCTTCGCTGTGTCCTTCTCCCTCGGGAGAAGGTGGCGCGAAGCGCCGGATAAGGGTTCGGATCTTTGCGTTGAACAATTCCACGCGAGACTCCATCTCTTGGCTTTACCGGGCCCTCATCCCTGCCCCTCTCCCCGACGGGAGAGGGGTTCAATGCCGTGTATTGCGGCGTTTCTGAAATCAATTCGAAAAGGTACACGCTCATGGAAATCACCGCCGCGATGGTCAAGGAACTGCGCGAGCGCTCCGGCGCCGGCATGATGGAGTGCAAGAAGGCGCTCACCGAAAACGCGGGCAGCCTGGACGCCTCGATCGAGTGGCTGCGCAAGCAGGGTCTGGCCAAGGCCGACAAGAAGGCCAGCCGCATCGCCGCCGAAGGCCGCATCGCCCTGGGGCAGCGCGAAGGCAAGGCCGCGCTGGTCGAGGTCAACTCCGAAACCGATTTCGTCGCCAAGGACGAGAACTTCGCCAAGTTCGCGCAGGAAGCCGCGCAGGCAGCGTTGAACGAGGGCGTGAACGACATCGAGACGCTGAAGGCCACGAAGACTTCCTACGGCCCGGCCGTGGAAGAAGGCCGCCAGTGGCTGGTCACCAAGGTCGGCGAGAACGTCCAATTGCGCCGCATGGCCGTAATCGAGAGCAGGAACATCATCGGCGCCTACGTGCACGGTGGCCGTATCGGCGTACTGGTGGAAATGACGGGTGGGGATTCGGAACTCGCGCGCGGCATCGCCATGCATATCGCGGCGATGAATCCTCCCTACATTTCGCCCGACAATGTGCCGGCGGAATTCGTGGCCAAGGAAAAGGAAATCGCGCTGGCCCAAATGTCCGACAAGGACAAGCAGAAGCCGGCGGAAATCCAGGAGAAGATGATTTCCGGCAAGCTGCGCAAGACGCTTTCGGAAATGTCGCTCACCGGGCAGCCTTACGTGATCGACACCAACAACAGCGTCGGCGAGGTGCTGGACAAGGCCAAGGCGAAAGTGCTCCAGTTCCACCGCCTGGTGGTCGGCGAAGGAATCGAGAAGAAGGAAGACGATTTCGCCGCCGAGGTGATGAAGCAGGCGGGATTGGCCTGAAAGCTCTTCGCCAGGGTGCGCAACAAAAAGCCGCGGACGTTCCGCGGCTTTTGTTTTCACGCTCGGCTACAATCTTTCCGTTTGCCACCCGCCGGAGCCAGCGATGCCGACCAAGCCCAAATACCAGCGCATCCTGCTGAAACTCTCCGGTGAAGCGCTGATGGGCGAGGAGGATTACGGCATCGATCCCAAGGTGATCGGCCGGCTGGCAAAGGAAATCCTGGAGGTGCGCGCCACGGGCGTGCAGGTCGGCGTGGTCATCGGCGGCGGCAACATTTTCCGCGGCGCGGGGCTGGCCGCGGCCGGCATGGATCGTGTCACGGGCGATCACATGGGCATGCTCGCCACCGTGATGAACGCGCTGGCGATGCAGGATGCACTGGAGAAACTCGGTGGCTTCGCGCGCGTGATGAGCGCGATCCAGATCCACGACGTCTGCGAGGATTTCATCCGTCGTCGTGCGATCCGCCACCTGGAGAAAGGCCGCATCGTGCTGTTCGCGGGCGGCACCGGGAACCCATTCTTCACGACCGATTCCGCTGCCGCGCTGCGCGCGGTCGAAGTCGGCGCCGATCTCCTGCTGAAGGCGACCAAGGTGGATGGCGTGTACAGCGCCGATCCCAAGAAGAAGAAGGACGCAAAACGTTTCGAACACGTCAGCTACGAAGACGTGATCGCGCGCAACCTGCAGGTGATGGATACTGCCGCCATCGCGCTTTGCCGCGATCACGACATGGCGCTGCGGATCTATGACATGACCCGTCCGGGCAACCTGATGAGGATCATGAAGGGCGAGCCGGTAGGCACCCTGGTCGACGCCGGATAGCCCCGCCGCGCGCGTCGCAGCGCGGCCTTTCTCTCCGGCTATACTTGCCGGTCGAACTTTCGAGGCTGGACCGCCCATGCTCAACGACATCAAGAAGGATGCGCAAGCCCGCATGGGCAAAAGCGTCGAATCGCTGCGCCACGAGCTCTCGCGGCTGCGCACGGGCCGCGCCAGCACGGCGCTGGTGGAAGGCATCAAGGTCAACTATTACGGCTCGGATGTGCCCGTGAACCAGGTCGCCGGGGTCGCGGTCACGGACGCGCGCACGCTTACCATCACGCCGTATGAAAAGCAGATGGTCGGCGCGGTCGAGAAAGCAATCCTTGGTTCCGACATTGGCGTCACGCCCAACACCGCCGGCACGACGATCCGCCTCAACCTGCCGCCGCTCACCGAGGAGCGTCGCAGGGAACTGGCAAAGCACGTCGGCCATGAAGGCGAGAACGCCAAAGTCGCGATCCGCAATATCCGCCGCGATGCGATGCAGCACGTCAAGGACCTGCTGAGGGACAAAAAGATCACCGAGGACGAGGAGCGCCGCGCCGAGGACGAGGTGCAGAAACTCACCGACAGGTTCATCAAGGATGTGGAGACGGTGGTCAAGACGAAGGAGGAAGAGCTGCTCGCGCTGTAATGCAGCAGCCCCGTATCCACATGTCCATCGCTGCAGACCCGCGAATTCCCCTCCACGTCGCCATCGTGATGGATGGCAACGGCCGCTGGGCGCGCCGGCGCGGTCAGCCGCGCAGCTTCGGCCATCGCGCAGGACAAAAGGCAGTCCGCGAAGCGGTGGAGTTCTGCCTGCGCCGCAAGATCGAATCGCTGACGCTGTTCGCGTTCTCCTCGGAAAACTGGAAGCGCCCGGACGAGGAAGTGGGCGCGCTGATGGAACTGTTCCTGCGCGCGCTCGACAAGGAAATCGAGGAACTGCACAGCAACGAAGTGCGCGTGCGATTCGTCGGCGAGCTTTCGGTGTTCAACGAGGCGCTGCGCACGCGCATGCTTTCGGCGATGGAGAAGACGCGTGACAACAGCGCACTGGATCTGAATGTCTGCGTCAACTATGGCGGCCGCTGGGACATCGCGCAGGCAGCGCGGCAGGCGGCCGAAGCCGTGCGGCGGGGCGAACTCGAGCCGCAATCGATCGGCGAAGCTTCCCTCGCACCCTACTTCTGTCTGGCCGAGCAGCCGCCGGTGGATCTCCTGATCCGTACCGGCGGCGAACATCGCGTCAGCAATTTCCTGCTCTGGCAGATCGCGTACGCGGAACTGTATTTCACCGACATCCTCTGGCCCGACATCGGCCAGGAAGAACTCGACCGCGCGCTGGAGGATTTCGCCCGCCGCGAACGCCGTTTCGGCCGTACCGAAGCGCAGATCGCGCGGGCATCCTGAGGTAGGCCTTGCCGATGCTGAAGCAGCGCGTGCTGACCGCCGTTGTGCTCGCGCCGCTGATCATCGCGCTGGTCTTTCTCACCACCACCCTGGTTTTCGCCGTCCTGCTCGGCGTGATCTTCCTGGCCGGACTATGGGAATGGACGCGCATGTCGGGCATGCGCAACCGCCCGCTGCGCGCATGCCTGTTGCTGGGGTACGCGATCGTGATGGTGCTGCTGTGGCGGGTCGTCCGCTCCGATTGGTGGTGGCTGCCTGCACTGGTCGGCGCGGCATGGTGGCTGATTGCGACGCTGTGGTTGCGTAACATGCGTTTCGCCGCCGAGCGTACCCACGCCCACGTGGCGTTGAAATTGTTGGCGGGCTTGCTGGTCGTCGTTCCCGCCTGGTGCGCGGTGGTGGCGCTGCACGCCGGCCCGGTCGCGCAGGCGCCGCCGTATGCGGCGTGGTGGGTGGTCTTTTGCGCCTGCATCGTGATTGCGGCGGACAGTGGTGCCTATTTCGCCGGCACGCGTTTCGGGGGGCGCAAGCTCGCGCCATCCATCAGTCCGGGCAAGACCTGGGCCGGCGTATATGGCGCGCTGGCGTGCGCGGCGGTGATCGGCCTGGCCGGCGGCTGGATCGCGCACGCATCAAAGGGCTTGCTGCTCGGCGTCATCGCGCTGGCGCTGGTGACCGTCGTGTTTTCGATCATCGGTGACCTGTTCGAAAGCCTGGTCAAGCGCCACGCTGGTGTGAAGGATTCGGGAGCGCTGTTTCCCGGCCATGGTGGATTGTTCGACCGCATGGATTCGCTCGTCGCCGCACTGCCGGTGTTCGTGCTGGGCAAGGCGCTGCTGGGCCTATGAAGACGATCGCACTCTTCGGCGCCACCGGCTCGATCGGCGGCAGCGCGCTGGATGTGGTCGCACGCCATCGGGATCGTTTCCGGATCGGCGTGCTGTCGGCCAACCGCAACGCGGAAGCGCTGGCCGAGCTTTGCGCGCGCCACGAACCGGACCTGGCGATCATCGCCGACCCCGCGCTGGAAGGTGCGCTTGCCGCGGCGCTGGAATCGCGCGGATTGAAAACGCAGGCGGCCGCCGGCGGGGACGCGCTCGAACACGCCGCGCGGGATTCCGGCAGCGACATCGTGATCGCGGCGATCGTCGGCGCGGCGGGTTTGCGCTCGACGCTCGCCGCTGCGCGCGCCGGAAAGCGCCTGCTGCTCGCCAACAAGGAATCGGCGGTGATGGCCGGTCCGCTTCTGCGCGCCGCACTCGCGCAAGGCGGCGGCGAGTTGATCCCGATCGATTCCGAACACAATGCACTGTTCCAGTGCCTCCCGCCCAGCCTCGATGCGAACGCGATGCAGGGCGTGCGCAAGCTGTGGCTGACCGCTTCGGGTGGTCCGTTCCGCGGCCGCACGCGCGCGCAACTCGAACGCATCACCCCCGAGCAGGCCTGCGCGCATCCCAACTGGCGCATGGGTCGCAAGATTTCCGTCGACTCGGCCACGCTGATGAACAAGGGCCTCGAGGTGATCGAGGCGCAGGTGCTGTTCGGCGTAGACGCCGATGCGATCGAAGTGGTGGTGCATCCGCAGAGCGTGGTGCATTCGCTGGTCGAATACGCTGACGGTTCGTTCCTGGCGCAGCTCGGGCAGCCGGACATGCGCACTGCAATCGCGCACGCGCTGGCGTGGCCGGAACGCATCGAGGCCGGCGTCGCGCCGCTGGATCCGCGCGCGCTGTCGCTGCAATTCGAGACCCCGGACGTGGAGACTTTCCGTTGCCTCGCGCTGGCGCGTCGCGCCCTCTGCGCGGGCGGCGATGCGCCGGCGCTGTTGAATGCCGCCAACGAAGCGGCGGTGGCGGCGTTCCTGGAAGGCGCCCTGCCCTTCCTCGGCATCCCGGAGGTGATCGAGGCGGTGCTGAATGAACTGCCGTTCGCGCCCGTGGTCGATGTGGGAACCTTGCTCGAACGGGATTTAACGGCGCGCAGGGCGGCGCAACGTATCATTGAGGCGCGAGCAATGGCTTAGTGGTCGCTGGTCAATGTTTCTGCGATCTGGCCATGACACGAAACGATCCGCTTTCCCCTCCTTCACCGGCACCCGTGATCTGCTCTCGATGACCCACTTCAGCGACATCGCCGGCTCCCTGTGGTGGATGGTCGTCACCCTGGGCTTGCTGGTGACCTTCCACGAATTCGGGCATTTCGTCGTGGCGCGCGCCTGCGGCGTGAAGGTGTTGCGCTTTTCGATCGGCTTCGGGCGCGCGCTGTGGTCGCGGACCGCCAAAAGCGGGACGGAATACGTGATCGCCGCAATTCCGCTGGGCGGTTACGTCAAGATGCTGGATGCACGCGAAGCCGACGTGCCGGACGATGAACGCAGCCAGGAATTCACCGGCAAGCCGGTGTGGCAACGCATCGCGATCGTGCTGGCAGGACCGTTCTTCAACATCATCTTCGCGATAGCGGCGTTGTGGCTGATGTTCATGGTCGGCAGGCCGGACACCCTGCCGATCGTGGCGGTGCCCGAGCCGCAGACACTCGCGGCATCGGCGGGTTTCCACGGCGGCGACCTCATCCAGAGCATCGACAATCGAGACGTCACGACCTGGGGTGACGCTGTCGATACGTTGGGAAGCAACAGTCTGGACCACCAGCCCGTCCGCGTTCGCGTGCGCGGCAGTGATGGGGCCGAGCGCACGCTGATGCTGGAGCTGGATCGCCTGCCCGTCGAAGTCAACGTCGCCAAGGCATTCGACACGATCGGATTGAAGCCCGCGCCGCCTCCGCCGATCGCGGCGACTGTGGCGCAAGGCGACCCGGCCGAGCGCGCGGGCGTGCGCCCCGGAGATCGCATCCTCGCGATCAACGGTCACCCCGTGTCGAACTTCGCGGACATCAGCAAGACGATCAAGATGCAAGTCGATCGCTCGCCCCGCATGCGATTCCTGATCGACCGCGATGGTCGACGGTTGACGTTTTCCGTGACTGCGCGATGGGCCGATCCGGGCGACGGTGGCGGCGCGCGCTGGCTGGTCGGCATCGGACCGCCGGCGCCGGCGGTCGCAACCCTGCGTTACGGCCCCATCGAGTCGATGGGCAAGAGCGTGACCTCGGCGTGGCAAACCACCGCCACGACCGTGACCATGATCGGCAAGATGCTGGTCGGGCATGCCTCGACCAAGAACCTGTCGAGCATCATCACCATCGCGCAAGCGGCCAACACCTCGGCGCAGATGGGCGTCGGTTGGTTCCTGTCGTTTCTCGCGCTGGTTTCTCTGAGCCTTGCCGTCCTCAATCTGCTGCCGATCCCGATACTCGATGGCGGACACCTCCTCTATTACGTGATCGAACTGGTCAAGGGCAGCCCGCTGTCCGAGCGCGCGATGATGGCGGGCCAATACGTGGGCATGGTGTTGCTGGTCATGCTGATGGGGCTGGCTTTCTACAATGACATCCTGAGGCTGGCTTCCTGATGCGCTTTCGGAACGAGTTCGCTGGCGACTTGTCCAATCGCGGCTGAAGCGAGCTTTCCCGCGCAAACTATGGCAGGATGCGCGGTTTCTCGAACAACCTTTCACCGGAACCGACGAACGATGAAGCGTATCGCCGCCTTGATCCTGCTCGCCAGCCTCGCCGCGCAGGCCTACGCCTTCGAGCCGTTCACCGTTCACGACATCCGCGTGGAAGGACTGCAGCGTATCGCAGCGGGTACGGTGTTCAGCTATCTGCCGGTGGAAATCGGTCAGACGATGGACGACGCCAAGGCGCAACAGGCGATCCGCGCGCTGTTCAAGACCGGATTCTTCAGCGACGTGCAACTGGAGAAGCAGGGCGACATCCTGGTGGTGAAAGTCACCGAGCGGCCCTCGATCGCGACGCTCACCATCCGCGGCAACAAGGACATCAAGACCGACCAGCTCGAAAAAGGGCTGAAGGATTCCGGCTTGTCCGCCGGCAGCACCTTCGACCGGCAGACGCTGGACGAGGTCAGGCAGGAACTGGTGCGGCAGTACAACAATCGCGGCAAGTACAACGTCTCGATCGAACCGCACGTCACCAACCTGGACCGCAATCGAGTCGCGATCGATATCGAGATCCATGAAGGCAAGGCCGCCAAGATCGAATGGATCAACGTCGTCGGCAACAACGCCTACACCGACAGGCAGATCCTGGACGACTGGGAATCGGGCACGCCCAACTGGACTTCGTGGTACTCGAACAACGACCAGTACTCGCGCGAGAAACTTTCCGGCGATCTGGAAAAGCTCTCTTCGTTCTACCTCGATCGCGGCTACGCGGATTTCGCGGTCGATTCCGCGCAGGTCACCATCAGCCCCGACAAGCGCGGCATCTACATCGCGGCGGCGATCAAGGAAGGCGAGATCTACAATATTTCCGGCATCCACCTGCTGGGCGACCTGATCCTGCCCGAGCAATCGCTGCGTGGCCTGCTGCGCATCAAGGACGGCGACATCTTCAACCGCCACAGCATCGAGTTGTCGTCCGATGCGATCACCAGCGTGCTGGCCAACATCGGTTATGCATTCGCGAAAGTGACGCCGGTGCCGAAGATCGATAAGGAACACCGCACGGTCGATCTGTCGTTCTACGTCGAGCCGGGCCAGCGCGTGTACGTGCGCCGCATCAATTTCAAGGGCAACACCAGCACCGAGGACGAGGTGCTGCGCCGCGAAATGCGCCAGTTCGAGGGCGCCTGGTACTCGCAGGCGGCGATCGACCGCTCCAAGATACGCCTGCAGCGCCTGGGCTATTTCAGCAGCGTGAAGATCGACACCGCCAAGGTGCCCGGCACCACGGATCAGGTCGACCTCAACGTGAGCGTGGTGGAGGAGTCTTCGGGCCAGCTGATTTTCGGCGTCGGTTATTCGCAGGTTTCCGGCATCATCCTGTCCACTTCGATTTCCGAGAACAACTTCCTCGGCACCGGCGACAAGGTTTCAGCATCGCTGCAGAAGAGCACGTTCCTGAAGCAGTACCAAGTCTCCTATCTCAACCCGTACTTCACCGACAGCGGCATCAGCCTTGGCTACAACCTGAGCTATCTGGAACTGAATCAGGAGCAGGCCAACATCGCGAGCTATCTGTCGAACGACGCGGCATTCACCACCACGATGGGACTGCCGATCAGCGAGACGGATTCTGTCAACCTGGGCCTGGGTTACAGCAAAAACCAGATCGAGGTCATTCCCGGCTACACGCCTACGCCCTTCGTGGATCAGTTGAACCAGATCGGCCACCTGACGATGCGCAACACGACCCTCAATGTGTCGTGGGGCCACGACACGCTCAACAAGTATTTCAAGCCCACCCAGGGTGGCATCCAGACTTTCGGCGCGGAAATCTCGCTGCCCGGCTCGACGGTGGAGTACTACAAGCTCTCGGCCAGTTCGCGCAATTATTTCGAACTGCCCAAGGGCTTCGTGGGCCTGCTGAGCGGCATGATCGGCTACGGCAAGACTTACGGCGACAGCAGCAAGATCTCGGTGCCGTTCGCCGACAGCACCGGCCAGATCCGCAACCTCACCTTCCCGTTCTTCGAGAATTTCTATGCGGGCGGCGTACGCGACGTGCGCGGTTTCCAGGACAATACGCTCGGTCCGCGCGTGTGCTCCGGCCTGGTCATTCCGCCGCCGCCGCCGCGCGGCGCCGCGGCAGCCGCAGGGGGCTCCAGCCGCCCTGACCCGAGCGCGATCGCCGTCGACGATCATTGCACCGGCGGCCCGTTCTACAACCCGCAACCGATCGGCGGCGCGTTCAAGGTCCTGGGCACCGCCGAGCTGCGCCTGCCGTTCTTCAAGGACAACGACAAGGCCGCGATCTCGTTGTTCACCGATGTCGGCAACGTTTTCACCAGTTACCAGGATTTCAAGGCCGCCGACCTGCGCGTTTCGGCCGGCGTCTCGCTGCAATGGCAGGCACCGGTCGGACCGATCGTGATCAACTTGGCGTTCCCGGTGCGCGACAAGCCGGAGGACAAGCCGTTCACCGAACACTTGCAGTTTTCGTTCGGCACGACGTTCTGATGACGTGAGCAAGGCGCCCGCTCATCGCCTCGATGAACTCGCGCAACGCTTCGGCCTGAAGCTGCACGGTGATGGCCGTGCTGCGATCAGCGGCGTCGCCACGCTCGCGGCAGCGCAGGGCGATCAACTCGCCTTCCTCGCCAATCCGCGTTACCTGGGCGTTCTGGAAGGCACCCAAGCGGGCGTGGTGGTGCTGCGCGAGGAGCACGCCGACCGATCGCCGGTACCGGCATTGATCGCAGACGATCCCTATCTCGCATATGCGAAGATCGCTGCCCTGTTCGACAAGGCTGCAGCTCCCCTGCCCGGCGTGCACGCGAGCGCGGTGGTCGAAGCCGGCGCGCGCATCAGCGAAACCGCCAGCATCGGCGCGTTCTGCCACGTTGCCGCCGGCGTGGAAATCGGCGATGGCGTGGTGCTCGGCCCCCATTGCATCGTCGGTCCCGGTTGCGTGGTGGGCGCGCAATCGAATCTGGTTGCACGCGTGACCCTGCTGACGCGCGTGGCCCTCGGCAGACGCGTGCTGATCCACCCCGGCGCGGTGCTGGGGGCGGATGGCTTCGGCATTGCCAACGACCGCGGGGAATGGGTGAAGGTGCCGCAACTGGGCGGCGTGCGCGTGGGCGACGATTGCGAAATCGGCGCCAATACCACGATCGACCGGGGCGCGCTGGACGACACCGTGCTCGAAGAGGACGTGCGACTGGACAACCAGATCCAGATCGCGCACAACGTGTTCATCGGCGCGCACACCGCCATGGCCGGTTGCGCGGCGGTCGCCGGCAGCGCACGCATCGGCAGGCATTGCCTGATCGGCGGCGCGGCCGGCGTGCTGGGCCATCTCGAAATCGCCGATCGGGTTACCATCACCGCAATGAGCCTGGTCACCCATTCGATCCGCGAGGCGGGCGAGTATTCCTCGGGCACGCCTCTGCAGGACAACCGCGCGTGGCGGAGGAACGCCGCACGCTTCAAGCACCTGGACGAGTTCGCACGCCGGCTGGCCGAAGCGGAACGTCTCTCCACACCGAACAGGGGAAAGAAATGAAAGAAGCCGCAACCCTCACCCTGCCGGTGGAGGCCGAGCGCATCGCGGCGATCCTTCCGCATCGCTATCCGTTCCTGCTTGTGGATCGCGTGATCGAGCTGGAGCCGCACAAGCGACTGGTCGCGCTGAAGAACGTGACTTTCAACGAACCGTTCTTCCAGGGCCACTTCCCCGGCCATCCTGTGATGCCCGGCGTACTGATCGTCGAGGCGCTGGCGCAGGCCTCCGGCCTGCTGATCGGTCTCTCCGGCATTGGCGTGCAGGGCGACAAGCTGTTCTACCTCGCCAAGGTCAACGATGCACGCTTCAGCAAGCCGGTATGTCCCGGCGACCAATTGCGGCTGGAAGTGCAGCTCAAGCGGATGATCAAGAGCATGGGCATCTTCACCGCGCGCGCGCTGGTGGACGGGCAGGAAGTCGCGAGTTGCGAACTGATGTGCGCGGAACGCGGCGCGTGAGCGTCCACTCCACCGCGATCATCGATCCACGCGCGCGGATCGCCGGCGATGTCGGTGTCGGCCCGTACAGCGTGATCGGCGCAGAGGTCGAGATCGGCGAAGGCTCGAGCGTCGGCGCGCACGCGCTGATCGAAGGACCGACGAAGATCGGGCGCAACAACCGCATCGGCGCCTACGCCGCGGTCGGCGGCGATCCGCAGGACAAGAAGTACCACGGCGAACGCAGCACGCTCTCGATCGGAGACGGCAACACGATCCGCGAATTCGTCACCATCAACCGCGGCACCGAGGACGGCGGGGGTGTCACCCGCATCGGCGACGACAACTGGATCATGGCCTACGTGCACGTCGCCCACGATTGCACGATCGGCAACCACACCGTCCTCGCAAACAACGCCACGCTGGCCGGGCACGTCGAAATCGGCGATCACGTGGTGCTGGGCGGATTCTGCGGCGTGCACCAGTTCTGCAAGATCGGCGCGCACGCTTTCGCCGCAATGTTCGCGGCGATCAACCGCGACGTACCGCCCTTCGTCTATGCCGCCGGGCAATTCGCGGAACCGCGCGGCGTCAATGCCGAAGGGTTGAAACGGCGCGGATTTTCCACCGCACGCATCGCCGCGATCCGCCGCGCCTATCGAACGCTGTACATGTCCGGCAAGACCTTGGCCGACGCGCGCGTGGAACTGCAGCAGCAGGCGCAGTCCAGCGAGGACGTGCGCGCACTGATCGAATTCATAAACCGCAGCGAGCGCGCATTGGTGCGATGAACGGCGACGGGCCGGTGTTCGCCCTCGTCGCCGGCGAGGATTCGGGCGATCAGCTCGGTGCGGAATTGATCGGCGCGTTGCGCGCGATCCACCCGCAGGCGCGTTTCGTGGGCGTCGGCGGCCCGCGCATGCGCGAGGCGGGTTTCGAAGCCTGGCATGACATTTCCGAACTGTCGGTGATGGGTCTGGCCGAAGTGCTGACGTCTCTGCCGCGGCTCCTGCGTCTGCGTGCCTCGGTGGCGAAACGGTTGATTGCGCTGAAGCCGGACGTGTTCGTCGGCGTCGACGCGCCGGACTTCAACCTCGGGCTGGAGAGGAAGCTCAAGCGTGCGGGTATCCGCACGGTGCATTACGTCAGCCCGTCGATCTGGGCCTGGCGCGAAAAGCGGGCGGCGAAAATCGGCCAGAGCGCCGATCGCGTGTTGTGCCTGTTCCCGATGGAGCCGGCGATCTACGAGAAGTACGGCGTGGACGCGCGCTTCGTCGGCCACCCGCTGGCGGATCGCTTTCCGCTGGTGAGCGATCGCGAAACTGCGCGCAAGGAGTTGGACCTGGCGCAGGACGCGCCGGTGCTGGCGGTGCTGCCCGGCAGTCGTCGCTCGGAAATCCAGCGGCTCGGCGCGATCTTCCTCGACGCGGCTGCGCGCGTACGCAACGAAATTCCGGATTTGCAAATCGTTGTGCCGGCGGCGAACGCGCGCTGCGCCGCCATGATTCGGGGCTTGCGTGGCACGTCCGGCGTCAATTTGGTCGAAGGCCGGTCTCATCTCGCCATGGCCGCGGCGGACGTGGTGTTGCTGGCCTCGGGCACGGCAGCACTGGAGGCGATGCTGGCCAAGCGACCGATGGTCGTCGCGTACCGGATTTCGCCGCTCACTTATCGCGTGGTGCGCGGGCTGAAATTGCTGAAGACCGATCTCTACTCGCTGCCCAACGTGCTGGCCGCGCACCGGCTGGTCCCCGAGCTGATGCAGGACGAATGCACCGCCGAAAAGCTCGCGACCGAGGTGCTGCGCCTGCTGCGTGAACCCGGACGCCGCGCGTTGATGATCGGCGCTTTCGAAAGAATGCACCTCTCCCTGCACCAGGGCGGTGGCGCCGCCGCAGCCGCGGCCCGAGCGGTAGACGAGCTGCTGCCGGCTGAACACCCGCGTCTTTCCACTTGACGCGCCGCCGCGCCGTGCCGAGCATCCGCGCCGTGCGTATCCGATCGCTTTTCGCCTTGCGTGTGCGCCGACCCTTGCTGATCCTGTTCGGTGCGGCGCTGTTCATCGGCACCTTCGCCAATGGTCCGCTGGCGGAAGGCACCACCGTGGAGTCCGCTTTCGCGGCGGTGATCCTGTGCGCGCTGGTGCTGGCAGCCATCGCATCGTCGGGTCGCGTCGGGTTCGGCCTGATCGCGGGTTGTGCGCCGATGTTGCTGCTGGAGATCGCCGCCAACCTGAAATTCAAATATCTCGCGACGCCGCTGCTGGCGCCGGACCTGTATTACTACTTCGGCTGGCAGACCGTCGAGACGCTGCTCAACTATCCGTTCCTGATCGCGGCGATCGTCCTCGCGCTGATCCTCTTGCCCTTGATCCTCATTGCGGCCTGGCGCGGCGACAGCAAACCACCGGGCAACTGGAGCATGCGCGCCATGCGCGCGTTCGGCGCGTCCGCGGCGACAGCAGCCGTGATCGTCGCGATGAATGCCGCCGGTCCGTTTGCGCAGGTGCACGCCAAAGGCATGTGGCTGGCGATGAACGACGACAGCTTCGTGTCGGATTTCCTGATCTCTTTCCGCAGCACGCGCGTGATCGCACCGAATTTCATCGCCGCCGACGCCGGCCGCTTCGACTGGCGCGATTCTCCGCGCGTCGCGAGCCTCGTGCGGCCTGAACCCGACATCGTCGCGGTGCTGGAAGAGAGCACGTTCGACCCGCGCATGCTGACCGCCTGTACCCTGCCGCGCGTCTGCGACTTGCCGATGTTCCATGCGGATGCGAACACGCTGGCCCACGGCTGGCTGGAAGTTCACACCTGGGGCGGCGGCACGTGGACCACGGAATTTGCCCTGCTGACCGGGCTCGCGCATGACCTGTTCGGCGCCGCCGGCATCTATGCGCCCTTCAATCTCGCGCCGCGCATCCGCTACACGCTGCCGCGCGTGCTGCGCGAAAACGGCTATCGCACCGTGGCGATCTATCCGACCGACGGCGATTTCCTCAACGGGCGCGCAGCCTACGCGGACTATGGTTTCGATGCGTTCTACGGCGGCGAGCAGCTCGGCCTGGGCTGGCATTCCACCGACGCCGATCTGATGCAAGCGTTCCGGCGCGTGTTCGCCGCCGAGAAACAGAAGGCGCACGGCAAGCCGGTGTTCCTGTTCATGCTCACCCTGCACCAGCACGGCCCGCACATGACGCCGCTGAAGCAACTGCCGGCGCCGTACGACAAGCCGCTGTTCGCGGGCAAACTTGCAGCCGACAAACTGCTGGACGACTGGCTGAACCTCAATCTCGGCAATTACCTGCAGCGGCTGTCGATGTCCGATGCGGCCGAAGCGCAACTCGAGTCACAGCTGCGCGCGGACGATCGTCCCGCGCTGCTGCTGCATTTCGGCGATCACCAGCCTTCGTTCGACGGCGCGATGACGGCGTTGAAGAAGAAATTGCCGCCCCAGATCGCCAATCCGCAGGTGGCGACGTACTACATGCTGAAGGGCTTCGGGCTCAAGCCGCTTCCGCGTTTCGATTACCCGGTGCTGGATATCGCTTTTGCCGGATCGTTGCTGCTGGATGCGGCCGGCCTGCACAAGGACGGTTTTTTCACCGCCAACGGCTTGCTGCGCGAGCGCTGCAAGGGGCAATATCTGGATTGCCGCGATCTCGCGGTGCTGGATTCGTATCGCGCGGACGTATTCGGACCCCTGCATGACCTTGCCGATTGACGACCCTCACCCATTCGCCACGCTGCCGCGACGCAGGCTCGGGCTGTGGCCGGGCTCGCCGGATCTGGCCGGAGTGGACGAGGCCGGCTGCGCACCGCTGGCCGGGCCGGTAGTGGTCGCCGCGGTGATCCTCGATCCTGCGCGGCGCATCAACGGCTTGGACGATTCCAAGGTCCTCAACGAATCCACGCGCGAAAAACTCTACGCACGCATCGTCGAACGCGCACGCGCCTGGAGCGTGGTCGCGGTCGAAGTGGAAGAGATCGATCGCATCAACATCTTCCATGCGCGCTTGACCGGCATGACGCGCGCGCTGACGCTGCTGAGCAGTGCGCCGGCGTTCGCGCTCATAGACGGCAATCGCCTGCCGCGCATCCTGCCCTGCCCCGCACGCGCGGTGGTGGACGGCGACGCGATCGCACCTTCCATCAGTGCGGCGTCGATCGTCGCCAAGGTCACGCGCGATCGGCTGATGCGCGAGATGGATGTGCGCTGGCCCGGATACGGTTTCGCACGCCACAAGGGCTACGGCGTACCCGAACATCTCGACGCGCTGCGTCGTCTCGGCCCGTGCCCGCTGCACCGGCGCAGTTTCGCGCCGGTGCGCCAGTTGCAGTTGGATTTCGCGACTTGAGCGCCAACGGGTGCAGGGGGAAGCCGTGCGAAAGATATTTGTCCTGGTGCTGGGTGCGCTGATCTGTTGCAGCGCGGCGGCTGCCGTGAACCCCGGCGACATGGCGCCAGACGATCTTGGCAACACCCTGGCCGGACAGGCGATACATACTTCCGCGTTGCGCGGGAAAGTAGTGGTGATCAGCTTCTGGGCGACGTGGTGTGGCTACTGCCTCAAGGAGCTGCCGACCCTGGCCGGCCTGCAATCGGCCACCAACCAACGCGGATTGCCCATGCAGGTGGTCGCCGTCGACTACGAGGAGCCGCGCGATGTGTTTCGCCGGACCGCAAAGCTCTTGCAGCCCCATCTGCCCGGCCTGTTGCTCACATGGGATCGCAACGGAGCGATTCGCAAGCCCTTCGCGACCGGCGATGGAATCCCGGTGATGGTGCTGCTGCATCGCGACGGCAGCGTGGCGCAGGTACGTGTCGGATACGATGAGCGCGATCTCGACGCCATCGTCTCGCAAATCAACGCTCTCCTGAATGAGCCAATGACCGCACCCGCCGGCGCGATATCGGCGCAACCGCAATCGCCGTAGTTGCACGCCGGTTCGGCTGTCAAGCTTGCCGCTCCAACAGCGCACGACTAGTCTTGGGCGGACATGCCGATCCGACATATACACCCGCGCCTGCACAGCGAATTTTCATTGCGCGATTCGCTGATCCGCTTGCCGGAGAAGCCGGAATACGGCGACCCGGCCAAGGCGCCGCGGCCGAACCTGATTTCCCGCGCGGTGGAATTGCAGATGCCGGCCCTGGCGCTGACGGACGACTCCAACCTGTTCGCGCTGATCAAGTTCTACCGCGCCGCGGAATACGCCGGCATCAAGCCGATCGCCGGCTGCGATCTGTGGATCGCCGATTCCGGCGATGCCCAGCGTCCGCATCGGCTCACCGTGTTGTGCGAGAACCGGATCGGCTATCTCAATCTGTCGCGGCTGATTTCACGCGCATGGCGCGAGGGCCAGCACGGCGGCCACGCGCTGGTCGACCCGCGTTGGCTGCAATCCGCGCATGAGGGCCTGATCGCGTTGGCCGGTCGAGAAAGCGACATCGGACGCCTGTTGCTGGCCGGGCGCGATGAAGACGCCCGCGCGCAACTGGACCGGCTGCGCGTACTGTTCGACCAGCGCCTCTATCTCGAATTGACGCGCACGCGGCGCGACGGCGAAGAAGCTTTCAACGCACACGCGCTGCGGCTGGCTGCCGATTTCGACCTGCCGGTGATCGCCAGCAACGACGTGCGTTTTCTGGAGGCCGACGACTTCGAAGCGCACGAAGCGCGCGTCTGCATCCAGCAGGGCCAGCAACTGTCCGATCCGCGCCGATCGCGCGAATACTCGTCCGAGCAGTGGTTGAAACCCGCGGACATGATGGCGGAGCTGTTCGCCGATGTTCCCGAGGCGCTGGAAAACAGCGTCGAGCTGGCCAGGCGCTGCAACCTCGAACTGCAGTTCGGCAAGTATTACCTGCCCGCCTTTCCCGTGCCGGCGCAGCACACGCTGGAATCGTGGATCCGCGAAAGCGCACGCGAAGGTTTGCGCAAACGCCTGGAAGAACACGGGTTGTCGCCCGGCTTCACCCGGACGGATTACGACCAGCGGCTGGACACCGAACTCGAAACCATCGTGCGCATGGGCTTTGCCGGCTACTTCCTGATCGTGGCGGATTTCATCGGCTGGGCGAAACGTCATGACATTCCCGTAGGCCCCGGACGCGGCTCGGGTGCGGGATCGCTGGTGGCGTGGAGCCTCGGTATCACAGATCTCGATCCGCTGCGCTTCGATCTGCTGTTCGAGCGATTCCTCAATCCCGAACGCGTGTCGATGCCGGACTTCGACATCGACTTCTGCATGGAAGGCCGCGATCGCGTGATCGAATACGTGGCCGACGCTTACGGCCGCGACCAGGTCAGCCAGATCATCACCTACGGCACGATGGCGGCAAAAGCCGTGCTGCGCGATTGCGGGCGCGTGCTGGGAATGCCGTACGGCCAGGTCGATGGCATCGCCAAGCTGATCCCGAAGATGCCGCTGGACCTGACGCTGGAGGACGCGCTGGGCCTGAGTTCCAAGTCGCACAAGGAACCCGACCGCGTGGTGCGCGAGTTCCGCGATCTCTACGAGCACGACGAGGAAGCGCGCACGCTGATCGATCTGGCGCTGAAGCTGGAAGGCATCACCCGGAATGCCGGCAAGCACGCCGGCGGCGTGGTGATCGCACCATCCGCGCTCACCGATTTCGCGCCGCTCTATTGCGAAACCGGCGGCGGCGGCGTAGTCACGCAGTTCGACAAGGACGACGTGGAAGCGGTCGGGCTGGTGAAGTTCGACTTCCTCGGCCTGCGCACGCTGACCATCATCGACTGGACGGTGAAGGCGATCAACGCCAAACGCGGCGAGGCCGAACCGCTCGACATCAACGCGCTGCCGCTCGATGACCCTGCCGTGTACGAACTCTTCGCGCGTGCCGATACCGGCGCGATCTTCCAGTTCGAAGGCGGCGGCATGCAGCGGCTGCTGAAGGATGCGAAACCGGACCGCTTCGAAGACCTGGTCGCCCTGAACGCGCTGTTCCGGCCGGGACAGATGGACCTAATTCCCAGCTATGTCGCGCGCAAGCACGGGCGCGAAGCGGTGGACTATCCCGATCCGCGTGTCGAGCCGATCCTGAAGGAAACCTACGGCATCATGGTTTATCAGGAGCAGGTGATGCAGATGGCGCAGATCGTCGGCGGCTACTCGCTGGGCGGCGCCGACCTCTTGCGCCGCGCAATGGGCAAGAAAATCCAGGCCGAGATGGACGCGCAGCGAGCGCAGTTCGTATCGGGCGCCACCGAGCGCGGCGTGGAGCGGGCGCGGGCGGAATTGATCTTCGACCAGATGGCCAA
>DASXWZ010000268.1:0-2076 GCA_036503375.1 Rhodanobacteraceae bacterium
GCAGCGCGGCGGGATCGCAGAGCAGCGCGCGACCGATCGCCACCCGTCGCGCCTGTCCGCCGGAAAGCTTGTCCGGCCTGCGTTTCAGCAGCGCGCCCAGGCCCAGCAGTTGCACCGCGGCGTCGAAACGCGAAGGGTGGCTGGAACGCGGCGCGCCGTAGCGCAGGTTGTCGCGCACGGATAGATGCGGAAACAGGCGCACGTCCTGGAACACCACGCCGAGTGTGCGGCGCGCGACCGGTACGTCGATGCGCGTATCCGCGTCGAACAGAATGCGCCCGTCCAAGGCGATCCTCCCGCGCGCGGGTTTCAGCAGGCCGGCAATCGCGTGCAACGTGGATGTCTTGCCGCAGCCGGAATCGCCGAACAGCGCCAGCGCGCGCGCTTCGGATCGCAACGCCAGTTGCAGCGCGAACTCGCCACGGGTGAGCGAGAAATCGAGTTCGATCATGATTCGCTTGTCGCGCGCGGACCGCGCAGCAGCAGCGCCGCGCCGAGCGTGGCGATCAGCGCCACGATCACCGCGACCCACGTCAGCCGCAGCGCGCCGCTTTCGCCGCCGGGCGTTTCCAGCAATTCGTAAAGAGCGATCGGCAGCGTGCGCGTCTCGCCGGGAATCGACGAAACGAAGGTGATGGTGGCGCCGAATTCCCCGAATGCGCGCGCGAAAGCCAGCGCAACGCCAGCGACCAGGCCGCGCAACGACAACGGCAGGGCGATGCCGAAGAAAATCCGCCACGCGTTCGCGCCGAGCGTGGCGGCGGCCTGCTCCAGCTTGCGATCGACCGATTCGAACGCGCCGCGCAGCGCGACGACCAGCAGCGGGAACGCCATGACGCCGGCCGCGAGCGCCGCGCCCGTCCAGCGGAACGCGATCGTGATGTGCAGCGCATCCAGCACGGGGCCGACCTGGCCCTGGTGGCCGAACACTTCGAGCAGCGCGTAGCCGGTCACCACCGGCGGCAGGATCAACGGCAGCAACAGGCAGGTTTCCAGCAGCGGCTTGCCGACGAAGCGCTTGCGCGCCAGCAGCCAGGCGCAGGCGATTGCCGGCGGCAGCGCACAAAGCGTCGCCACCGCCGCCACTTTCAGGCTGAGCAGCAATGCAACGGTTTCGTCGTGCGGGAGCAGCATCATGCGAACGCAAAGATAGATGCGTCCGGCCCCGGCTGAAAGCTTGCTTCAGAAACGATTATTTCAGGGGGTGCGCTTCAGCGGCGGCGCGTCGAATCCGTACTTCCGGAAGGTCTGCTGCGCGGTCGGTGATCGCAGCGCATCCAGCAGCGCGCGCGACGCAGTGTTTTCGTGTCCACGCACGAGCGCCATCGGATAGACGATCGGCTCATGCGACGCCGGTGGAAAGGTCGCGATCACCCGCACGCGCGGTTCGGAAATCGCATCCGAGCGATACACGATTCCCAGAGGACATTCCTGCATCGCAACCAGCTGCAGCGCCGCGCGCACGTCGCGGCTCATGGCCAATTTCGACGCCACAGAATCCCACAGACCGAGCGCGTGCAGCGACTGGCTGGCATAACGGCCCGCGGGCACCGATTGCGGCAGGGCGATCGAGAGCCGCCCGACCATCCCGAGCGCCTGCCTCAACGAGTCCTTCTGCGAAAGGTCCACCGCGATCGTCGATGCAGCCGGCGCGACCAGCACCAGTGCGTTGCCCAGCAGGTCCGTGCGCGATTCCGCGACGACTTCGCCGTGCTTCGCCAATTCCTCCATCCATTCTTCGTCGGCGGAAATGAACACGTCCGCCGGCGCGCTTTGCTCGATCTGCCGCGCCAACCCCGATGACGCCCCGTAAACGATGCGCGGTGCGGGCCTGCCGAGCGCGCCGTGCGTCGCGAGATCGTCGAGCGCGGGCTTCAGGCTGGCAGCGGCGAAGAGCGTGGGCGGGGCGACGGCATTGACCATTCCCGTGCAGACAAGCAGTAACAAAATCCAAAGTTGCACGATGCGAAGACGCATACAGCCCTCCTCTTCAAGGGGAGGGTTGGGTGGGTATGGTTTTCGATCATCGCCACTCACACCATCCCCGTCCCGACCTTCCCCTTGAAGGGGAAGGAG
>DASXWZ010000269.1:0-5447 GCA_036503375.1 Rhodanobacteraceae bacterium
GCCGCCGTCGTGCGTGCAGGTGTCCTCGATCGCGTAGTACTCGCCGTCGACGTTGTACACCGCGATCGCGGTGTCGCCCTCCCACACCACCCGGAATTCGCCGGGCAGCAGTTCGGATGTCGCACAGACGGAAACCCAGTGGTCAGCCATGCGCGCGGCTCACAGCGCTTTCACCAGCCATTCGAAGCGCAGGTCATTCCGCCTCGGAATGCCGAACCGCTCGTCGCCATACGGGAACGGCTTGTATTCGCCGGTGCGGCGATAACCGCGCCGCCCGTACCAGGCGATCAGCGAATCGCGGATGTCGATCACGCTCATGCGCATCTGCCTGCATCCCCATTCCGCGCGTGCGACACGCTCGGCTTCGGCCAGCAGTGCGCGCCCGATCCCGGCGTTCTGCAGACCCGGCTGCACCGAAAACATGCCGAAGTAGCCGCTGGGCGCACCTTCGTGATCCTGCTTCTCGAGCAGGCAGCACGCCAGCAATTCGCCATCCCGTTCCGCCAATACGATGCGGGCATCGTCTCGCGCGATCAGTCCCGTCACTTCTTCTGAATTTGTGCGCTGGCCATCCAGGAAATCGGCTTCGGTGGTCCAGCCGGCGCGACTGGCGTCGCCGCGATAGGCCGATTCGGTCAGCGCGACGATCGCGTCCACATCGGCGGACGTTGCGGCACGAAATTGCAAAGTCTCCCGCCCGACCAAGCTCACCCCCGGTTCCCTGTTCCCCGTTTCCATTTCCCGCTTCATCCCAGCAGTTTGCGTACACGCCCGATCGCCGCGACCAGTGCATCGATCTCTTCCGTCGTGTTCCAGAACGCCAGTGATGCGCGCGCCGTGGCGGGCACGCCGTAGAATTGCATCAGCGGATGCGCGCAATGATGTCCGGAACGCACCGCAATCCCTTCCTGGTCCAGCAATGTCGCAAGATCGTGCGCGTGCACGCCCTCGATCAGGAACGAAATCACCGCCGCCTTTTCGGGCGATGTGCCGATGATGCGCAGCCCGGGAACCTGCTGCAGCGCTTCCGTGGCGTAATCGAGCAGCCCGCGTTCGCGTGCAGCAACGTTGCTCATGCCGATATTTTGCAGGTAATCGACCGCGGCGCCGAGCCCCGCGAAGCCGGCGATGTTCGGCGTGCCCGCCTCGAACTTGTGCGGCGGATCGGCGAAAGTGGTGCCGCTGAACTTCACCTCGCGGATCATCTCGCCGCCGCCGAAGAACGGCGGCATCGCTTGCAGATGTTCGCGCTTCGCCCACAGCGCGCCGGTGCCCGTGGGCCCGCACATCTTGTGGCCGGTAATCGCGTAGAAATCACAACCGATCGATGCAATGTCCAAAGGCAGGTGCGGCGCGGCCTGTGAACCGTCGATCAGCAAGGGAATGCCGCGCCTGCGGCACTCGCGCGCAAGCTCCTTCACGGGATTGACCGTGCCGAGCACGTTGGAAACGTGGGTGACACAGGCAAGCTTCACTTCGTCCGTCAATGCCTCGACGAATTTCTCGACGATCAGTTCGCCGGATTCGATGATCGGCGCGATCTTCAGGTGCGCGCTGGTGAGCCCGCACACCAGTTGCCACGGCACGATGTTGGCGTGGTGTTCCATCGTGGTGACCAGGATCGCGTCGCCCGTTTTCAGCCGCGGCAGCGCATAGCTGTAGGCGACAAGGTTGATCGCTTGCGTGGTGCCCGAGGTCAGCACGACCTCGTCGCGATGCGCGCCGACGAAAGCCGCCAGCTTGTTGCGCGCGCCTTCGTACAGCGCGGTGGATTCGGATCCGAGCTGGTGCACCGCGCGGGAAACGTTGGCGTTGGACTGGCGATAGAAGCGATCCACCGCCTCGATCACGCTCGCGGGTTTCTGAGAAGTGTTCGCGCTGTCCAGATAGACCAGCGGCTTGCCGTGCACGTTGCGCGCGAGCAGGGGAAAATCGGTGCGGACGCGCTGCCAGTCCATGCGCTTTTCTTCCTCCACCGGCTGATGAGGGCGTTCGGCGCGAGCACTCATGTTTCAGCCTCGCGCGGCAAATGCGCCAGCAACCGCGCGTCGCACTGCTCACGCAGGGCCTGCGGCTCCACGTCGCCCAAAGCCACGGAGCAAAACGCCCGCACCAGCAACATGCGCGCTGCTTCCGCCGGCACGCCGCGGGAGCGCAGGTAGAACAGTGCGCGTTCATCGAGCTGGCCGACCGTCGCGCCGTGCGCGGCCTTCACTTCGTCGGCATGGATTTCCAACGCCGGCCGCGTGTCGATCTCCGCACCTTCGGAGAGCAGCAGGTTCTTGTTGGACAACTGCGCGTCCGCGCCATCGGCACCCGGATGTACCGTGATGGCGCCGTGGAACACGCCGCGCGCGCGGCCGTCCGCCACGCCGCGCCAGAGCGAGTTGCTGGCGGTATCGCGGCCGCGATGCTCGATCAGCAATTCGGTATCGGCGTGCTGACGGCTGCGCAGCGCAAAGGCGCCACGTGTTTTCACGCACGAGCGATCGCCATCCAGCGCGACCCGCAGCTCGTGCCGCGCCAGCGCGCCGCCCAGCTCCAGCGCATGCAGCGCGACCCGCGCATCTTCATGCAGGCGCAATTCGCTGCGACGAAGCAGGGTCGCGGCATGGGCCGCATCTTGGACGACCAGCAGATCCAGTTGCGAGCCTTCGCGCAGAATCACTTCGCTCGCCAGGTTCGCGAAATGCGCGTGCTCGCCGGCAGCCGCGTGATGCTCGACCAGCCTGAGCTGCGCGCCTGCACCGAGTTCGATCAGGTTGCGCGTGTGCCAGGCAATCTCGCCTTCCGACGGCGCACCGACGTGCACCAGATGAACCGGCGCTTCGATGTTCGCACCGTCGGCCACGTGCAGCACCACGCCGTCGGAGGCGAGCGCGAGGTTCAACGCCGCGAACGCGTCGCGGGATTCGCGATCCTGCCGCGACAGCGCAAAGCGCAGCGGCTCGGGTTGCTCGCCCAACGCGCGCGACAGCGGCTTCAGGCTCAGGCCTGTCGGCAAATCCTCCAGTCGCGAAAGATCCGCTCGGAACAGGCCATTGACGAACACCAGCCGCGGCCCGACCGCACCCGGCAACGCGATCGCGCTTTCGTCCACTGCACGCGTGCCTGCGTTCTCGTCGTGCGCGACGTAGCTGCGCCGCTCGAGCGCGCGCAGCGCCGTGTACTTCCACAATTCATTGCGGGTGTTCGGCAGGCCCGCCGCAAGGAACGCCTGCATCGCCTCGCGTCGCGCCGCATCCAGCCATCCGATGCCGCTGGTCGGCAGCGCCGCCGCGCGCATGGATTCGGCGAAGGAAACGGACGCTGCGCTCACGCTGTAGCCTCGGCGGGCTTGCGATCGCGCACCCAGGCATAACCGTGCGCTTCCAGTTCCTGCGCGAGTTGCGCGCCGCCGCTTTCGACGATGCGGCCGTCCGCCAGCACGTGCACGAAATCCGGCACGATGTAATCCAGCAGACGCTGGTAATGGGTGATCACGATGAACGCACGCTTGGGGTCGCGCAGCGCGTTGACTCCTTCGGCGACCTGTTTCAATGCATCGATGTCCAGGCCGGAATCGGTTTCGTCCAGGATCGCGAGCTTCGGCTCCAGTACGGCCATCTGGAAGATCTCGTTGCGCTTCTTCTCGCCGCAGCTGAACCCCTCGTTGACCGCGCGGTTGAGCAGTTCCGGCGACAACTGCATGACTTTCAGTTTCTCTCGCACCAGCCCGATGAATTCGCGCGAATCCAGCTCCGGCTCACCTCGCGCCTTGCGCTGCGCGTTCAATGCCGCGCGCAGGAAATAGGTGTTGTTGACGCCGGGAATCTCGACCGGATACTGGAACGCCAGGAACACGCCCGCCGCGGCGCGTTGTTCCGGCTGCATTTCCAGCAGATTGCGCCCCTCGTACGTGATCGAGCCTTGAGCCACTTCGTAGCCGCCGCGACCGGCCAGCACGTTGCCCAGCGTGGACTTGCCCGCGCCATTGGGACCCATGATCGCGTGCACTTCACCGGGCTTCACTTCCAGCGAAAGGCCTTTCAGGATTTCCTTGCCCGCGACGCGGACGTGGAGGTTGTCGATTTTCAGCATGCCTGGCATTACCCGATCGCTCCTTCCAGCGAAACCTCCAGCAATTTCTTCGCCTCAACTGCGAATTCCATCGGCAGTTCGCGGAATACCTGCTTGCAAAAGCCATCCACGATCAGCGAAACCGCATCTTCCTCGGCAATGCCGCGCGAGCGGCAGTAGAACATCTGGTCATCGGAAATCTTGGACGTGGTGGCCTCGTGTTCGACGATCGCGGTCGGGTTCTTCACTTCCATGTACGGGAAAGTGTGGGCGCCGCACTTCTTGCCGATCAGCAGCGAATCGCATTGCGTGTGATTGCGCGCGTTCGCCGCGTTCTTCTCGATCTTCACCAGCCCGCGATAGGTGTTCTGACCACGGCCGGCGCTGATGCCTTTCGAGACGATCTTGCTGCGCGTGTCGCGGCCGATATGGATCATCTTGGTGCCGGTGTCGGCCTGCTGGTGATGATGCGTCAGCGCCACGGAATTGAATTCGCCGACGCTGCGGTCGCCGCGCAGGATGCAGCTCGGATATTTCCAGGTAATCGCGGAGCCGGTTTCCACCTGGGTCCAGGAGATGCGCGAATCGTCGCCGCGGCAGTCGCCGCGTTTGGTCACGAAGTTGTAGATGCCGCCGCGACCTTCCTCGTCGCCGGGATACCAGTTCTGCACGGTCGAATACTTGATGCTGGCACGCTCCAGCGCGACCAGCTCGACGACCGCCGCGTGCAACTGGTTCTCGTCGCGCATCGGCGCGGTGCAGCCTTCGAGGTAGGAAACTGAAGCGCCCTCTTCCGCGACGATCAGCGTGCGCTCGAACTGGCCGGTGTGGCCGGCGTTGATGCGGAAATACGTACTCAATTCCATGGGGCAGCGCACGCCTTTCGGAATGAATACGAACGAGCCATCGGAGAACACCGCCGAGTTCAGCGCGGCGAAGAAGTTGTCGCGCTGCGGCACCACCGAACCCAGATATTGTTTGACGATCTCGGGATGTTCGCGGATCGCCTCGCTCATCGAGCAGAAGATCACGCCGGCCTCGGCCAGTTCTTTCCGGAACGTGGTGCCGACCGAGACCGAATCGAACACGGCGTCCACCGCCACGCCGGCGAGCCTGGCGCGCTCGTGCAGCGGCACGCCAAGCTTCTCGTAGGTCTCCAGCAATTTCGGATCGACTTCCGCCAGAGACTTCGGCGCCTGCTTCGGCGCGGCGTAGTAGCTGATCGCCTGGAAATCGATGGGCCCGATATTGAGTTTGGCCCATTGCGGCGGCGCCATCGTCAACCAATGGCGATACGCGTCCAAACGCCATTGTGTCATCCAGTCCGGTTCGCATTTGCGCGCCGACAGCGCGCGGATCACGTCTTCGTCCAGGCCCGGCGGCAGCGA
>DASXWZ010000270.1:0-8263 GCA_036503375.1 Rhodanobacteraceae bacterium
GAAGTTGAAGCCGGTGATGGCCTCGACGAAGTTCCCGGCTTCGTCGTATACCACGATGGCACTGCCCTGTTTGCCGTCGCAGTAGAGATAGTCGGTGACCAGGAAGAGCTTGTTCACCGGATCGACCGCGATGTTCGAGCCGCTGTTGATCTGGTCGGTATTGGTCGTGCAGGGAAGTTGCACGGCTGCAATGCCGCTCTGGCTTTTCAGATCGTAAAACTCGACCTGCGAATTCAATTCGGTGGTCGTCACGGCGACGCCGGTATTCGGATCGACAGCCAGTCCGTTGACGGATCCCGAATGGAAGAACCCGTTGTTGAATCCGCTGAACTGACTCATCGCGCCGGTGGAGAGGTCGACCTGCACGATCAGGGGCGCTGCGCCGCGCACTGTTCCGGCATCGGGCGACAGCGCGAGTACGGCCTGGTTGGCGGACGTGTACTGGGCCAGGTGCACGCCGTTGGCGGGCCCGAACAGCGAGGGATTGAGAGGAATGTCGTTGCTGAAGTTGTTCGCCGCGATATTGGAAACCAGCAGATGCGGCCTGTCTGCCTTCCTCAGCTCGATCGCAAACAGCACGGTGTCGACGGCGGCCTGGTCCGTGCCGGCCATCAGCACGTCGATGTCCTTGAGCGGCGGGTTCCAGGCGCCGGTGAATCGCTGAGCGGTCACCGGACTCATCACGTTGTAGAAGCGTTGCGCGTAGATCGTCCCGTTCGGCGTGACGTAGTGGGTGATCAGCGCCGTGTCGCCTGCAAAGATGCCGTCCACCGAGTATTCGTTGCGATTTCCCAGCTCACGCTTGAAGGACCGGGTGATCCGGCCGCTGTCCTGGTCGAAGGTTTCGACCGATACGAGCACGCCGCCGATCCTGTCCTGCGCGCTGGCCAGCACGCCGTCGTCGCCATTCTGATTGATGTCGAAGCCGAAGATCTGACCGCCGTCCTGCGAGGTCAGCACGGCACCCAGTCCGGGAGGATCGGCGCGCGCCACTGCGACGATCGAAAGCGAGAACGAAGCGCCCAGGGCGATGGCGAGCGACGGAGCGATATTGCGCATGATGCCTCCCGAAGACTTCGGCCGAGGATGCCGTGGGTGCCCAAATTGCCGCTGCAGGTTGTTCGGCTCGAAACGCTTCGGGCTTCGCCCGCGAGCGGACCCTACTCCCATTCGATCGTCGCGGGTGGTTTCCCCGAGACGTCGTATACCACGCGAGAAATACCGCGTATCTCGTTGATGATGCGCAAGCTGACGCGCTCCAGGAATTCGTACGGCAGGTGCGCCCAGCGCGCGGTCATGAAGTCGATGGTCTGCACCGCGCGCAGCGCGATCACCCATTCGTAGGCCCGGCCGTCGCCGACCACGCCCACCGATTTCACCGGCAGGAATACCGCAAAGGCCTGGCTGACCTGGTCATACCAGCCGGAGGCGCGCAGTTCGTCGATGAAAATCCTGTCGGCCTGCTGCAGCAGTTGCGCGTACTCGTGCTTCACTTCGCCCAGGATCCGCACGCCCAGGCCCGGGCCCGGGAACGGGTGGCGATACACCATCTCGCGCGGCAGCCCGAGTTCCACGCCGATGCGACGCACCTCATCCTTGAACAGCTCGCGCAACGGTTCCACCAGTTGCATCTTCATGCGCTCGGGCAAGCCGCCGACATTGTGGTGCGACTTGATCACGTGGGCCTTGCCGGTGGCACTGCCGGCGGACTCGATCACGTCCGGGTAGATCGTGCCCTGCGCCAGCCATTTCACCCCTTGCAACTTGTGCGCTTCTTCGTCGAACACATCCACGAAGAGTTTGCCGATCACTTTGCGCTTCTGTTCGGGATCGTCGATGCTGCGCAAGGCTTCGAAGAAGCGGTCGGAGGCATCGACGCGGATCACGCGCACCCCCATGTGGCGCGCCATCGTGTCCATCACCTGGTCGCCCTCGCCTGCGCGCAGCAGGCCGGTGTCCACGAACACGCACGTCAGTTGATCGCCGATGGCCTTTTCGAGCAGCGCCGCGACCACCGACGAATCCACGCCGCCCGACAGACCCAGCAGAACCTTGTCGCCGCCGACCTGCGCGCGCACGCGCGCGACGGCGTCCTCGATGATGTTGGCGGGCGTCCACAGCGTGGCGCAGCCGCAGATGTCGACGACAAACCGGCGCAGGATTTCCGCGCCGTGTTTCGTGTGCGTCACTTCCGGGTGGAACTGGATGCCGTAGCGCCGGTTCGCATCGTCTGCCGCCGCGGCGATCGGCACCGATTCGGTCGACGCAATCAGCTCGAAACCCGGTGGCAGAGCGGTAACCCGGTCGCCGTGCGACATCCACACGTCCTGCGGTGCGTCGTCCGGTTCCAGCTCGCTCAGCAGTTTCGATTGTGCGACCGGTTTGATGCGCGCGTGGCCGAATTCGCGCGCGTGACCGCCTTCGACCTTGCCACCCAGTTGCAGCGCCATCGCCTGCAGGCCATAGCAAATCCCCAGCAGCGGCGCGCCCCGTTCGAACACCTGTTGCGCGATGCGCGGCGCGCCGGGCGCGATCGCCGATTCCGGGCTGCCGGAGAGGATGATTCCTTTCGGAGCGAACCCCGCGATTTCATCCGGTGCGTGATCCCACGCCCAGACCTCGCAGTAGACCCCAATTTCGCGTACCCGCCGCGCAATCAGTTGCGTGTACTGCGAACCGAAGTCGAGGATCAGGATTTTGTCGGAATGAATGTTGTGCACGTGTGGCTCAATCGTTCATCCGGTAATTGGGCGCTTCCTTGGTGATCTGCACATCGTGCACGTGCGCTTCGCGCACGCCGGCGCCGGTGACGCGCACGAACTGCGGGCGCTTGCGCATGGCTTCGACGTTTTCGCAGCCGCAATAACCCATCGAGGCGCGCAGGCCACCGACCAATTGGTGCACGATGCTGCGCAACGGGCCGCGGTACGGAACGCGGCCCTCGATGCCTTCCGGCACCAGCTTTTCGGCCTGGGCTTCCTCCTGGAAATAGCGGTCGCTGGAACCCTGCGACATTGCACCGAGCGAGCCCATGCCGCGATAGCTCTTGTAGGAGCGGCCCTGGTACAGCTCGACTTCGCCCGGCGCTTCCTCGGTGCCCGCGAACATCGAACCGAGCATCACGCTCGATGCACCTGCCACGATCGCCTTGGCCACGTCGCCGGAATAACGCACGCCGCCGTCGGCGATCAGCGGGATCTCGTCGTTCAACGCTTCGGCCACCATCGAGATCGCGGTGATCTGCGGCACGCCGACACCTGCGACAATGCGAGTGGTGCAGATCGAACCGGGGCCGACGCCGACCTTCACCGCATCCGCGCCGGCATCGCGCAACGCCTTCGCCGCATCGGCAGTGACGATGTTGCCGGCGATGATCTGCAGGTGCGGGAAATCGCGCTTGATCCACCGCACGCGGTCGATCACGCCTTGCGAATGGCCGTGCGCACTATCGACCACCACGACATCCACACCAGCTTCGGCCAGCGCGATCACGCGCGCCTCGGTGTCGCCGCCCGCGCCGACCGCGGCACCGACGCGCAGGCGTTCGTGATCGTCCTTCGCCGCGTGCGGATTGTCGCGCGCCTTCTGGATGTCCTTGACCGTGATCAGCCCGCGCAATTCGAAGGCGTCGTTGACCACCAGCACCTTTTCGATGCGATGCTTGTGCAGCAATGCGATGATTTCGTCCTCGCCCGCGCCTTCCTTCACCGTGACCAGCCTGTCCTTGCGGGTCATGATGTTCTTCACCGGATCGTCCGGCTTCTTCTCGAAGCGCAGGTCGCGCGAGGTGACGATGCCGGCGAGCTTGCCGTTCTCGACGACCGGCACGCCGGAGATGTTGTTGGCGCGGGTCAGTTGCATTACCTCGCCGATGGAAGTCAGCGGGCCGACCGTGATCGGGTCGCGGATCACGCCGGCCTCGAACTTCTTCACCAGCCGCACTTCGGCGGCCTGGCGTTCCAGCGGCATGTTCTTGTGGATGATGCCGATGCCGCCGCATTGCGCCATCGTGATGGCGAGGCGCGCTTCGGTGACGGTGTCCATCGCGGAAGACACCAGCGGGATGTTCAGGCGGATCGAACGAGTGAGGCGCGTGGAAATGTCGACGTCGCGCGGCAGGACACTCGAATGGGCGGGTACGAGGTAAACGTCGTCGTAGGTCAGAGCCTCGGCGAGGATGCGCATGGCAGATTCCGCAGCGGCAATGGGCGATTATACGCCGTGCTTCACCGGCTTGCAGGGCTGCGGGCGATTCGGCGCACAATGCCGGGCATGGCCAAGATCATCGAAGTGCGGGTCAAACCGAATGCGCGCACGAGCACGCTGGAACCGGTGGACGATGGCACTTGGCGCGCGCAGTTGAAATCGCCGCCAGTGGACGGCAAGGCCAATGCCGAGCTGATCGCGCTGGTGGCCGAGCAGTTCGGCTGCGCAAAGTCGGCGATAACGATCAAGTCCGGTGCCGGCGGACGAGTCAAACGCGTGCATATCGCCGACTGATTCGGTCAGCCATCCGCGGCATTCGCCGCTTCCAGCGTGTTCTCCATCAGCGTGGCCACGGTCATCGGACCCACGCCGCCCGGAACCGGCGTGATCCAGGACGCGCGTCTTGCGGCTTCTTCGAACTCGATGTCGCCGACAAGCCGTCCGTCGTCCATGCGGTTGATGCCAACGTCGATAACCACCGCGCCGGGTTTGATCCATTCGCCCTTGATGATGCCGGGCCTGCCGACCGCGGCGATCACGATGTCGCCCTGGCGCACGTGGTGGTCCAGATCGCGAGTGAACTTGTGGCAGCAAGTGGTGGTGCAACCGGCGATCAGCAGTTCCAGAACCAGCGGCCGTCCTACATGGTTCGAAACGCCGACGACCACCGCGTGCCGGCCGCGCACCGGGCGGTCGGTGTGGCCCAGCAAGGTCATCACGCCCTTGGGCGTGCAGGGGCGCAAACCGAATCTGCGAAGTGCGAGATGGCCGACGTTCACCGCGCTGAATCCGTCCACGTCCTTGCGCGCATCGATGCGATCGATCAGCGCATTGCCGTCGATATGCCCCGGCAAGGGCAACTGCACGAGAATTCCATGCACGGCGGGGTCGGCGTTCAACTTGTCGATCAACGCATACAGCTCCCCTTGCGAAGTGTCTGCAGGCAAGTCGTAATCGAAAGACTCGAAGCCGACCTGCCTGCAGGCGCGGCGCTTGTTCCTGACGTACACGCCGGACGCCGGATCGGCGCCCACCAGCACCACGGCCAGTCCCGGCGCAGGCTTTCCCTGCTGCAGGCGCACCTGCACGCCAGCGCGGACGCGCGCCAGCACTTCATCGGCGATCCTGCGGCCGTCGAGGATGCGTGCGCTCAAGGGAACTTCCCGGTGTAAAGTCGATGCGCATTATCACCGGAGCCGCCCGTTATCACCATGACCACCGATCGCACCGAACTCGAAGCCGCCGCCTTCCGACGCCTGCTGAAGCACCTCAATCGGAATCGGCTCGATGTGCAGAACATCGACCTGATGATCCTGGCCGGCTTCTGTCGCAACTGCCTCGCCGACTGGTATCGCGAAGCCGCCTCCGAACGCGGAATCGATATGTCCAAGGACCAAGCGCGCGAAGCAATCTACGACATGCCGTTCGTGCAATGGAAGGCGAAATACCAGAAGGAAGCCACGCCGGAACAACTGGCGGCGTTCGAGGCGGCACAGAAACGCAACGCATGACGCCCGATCGTCAATGTTGCGAGTTTCGCGGCGATGGCATCGCGATCCGACCGTGGCAGCGGAGCGACGTCGATGCGTTGTACGAAGCCGCACGGGAATCGATCTCCACCGTGGGCAGATGGCTGCCGTGGTGCCACGAAAATTACACGCGCGCCGACAGCGAAGCGTGGATCGGACATTGCATCATGACGTGGAATGCCGGTGAGCAATACGCTTTTGCAATCGTCGCCGGAGATGAATCGCGAATTCTGGGTGGTGTGGGTTTGAACAAGTTCGATCCGGACCGGCAAATGGCGAATCTCGGCTACTGGGTTCGCGCGAACGGCGAGCGACGTGGAATCGCGACTCAAGCGGTGCGCTTGGTCAGCACGTTCGGGTTCAGTCTCGGGTTTTCGCAATTCGAAATCGTCGCCGCGCTGGACAATATTGCCAGCCGGCGCGTGGCCGAGAAGTCAGGCTCGCATTTCCAGCACGTCGAACGCAGACGCATCCACTTCCGCGGGCGGAGATTGGATGCGGCGATCTACCGGTTGTCGCCGCCGGAACAAAACGCCACGTAATCCATGTAACCCGGAAATACCCTGCCCGGCGCGCAAACCGGACACTCCGGATCTGCCGCGAGGCGCGTCTCACGAAAGCGCATTGCCAGCGCGTCGAACATCAGCAGGCGGCCGATCAGCGGTTCGCCGATGCCGAGTATCAGTTTCAAGGCTTCGGTGGCCTGCAGCATGCCGATCACGCCTGGCAGAACGCCCAGCACCCCGGCTTCCGAACAGTTCGGCGCGGCGTCCGCGGGCGGCGGTTGCGGGAACAGGCAGCGGTAACAAGGCGCGATACCACGCTGGCGTCCGGCGTCGAACACGCTGACCTGCCCCTCGAAGCGGTGCACTGCGCCGTACACCAGCGGCTTTTCCATTTTCACGCAGGCATCGTTCAGCAGATAGCGCGCCGGGAAATTGTCGGCGCCGTCGATCACCACGTCGGCGCCCTCCAGCAGAGCCTCGACGTTGGCAGAAGTCACGCGTTCGGTCAGCCCTTCGATGCGCGTGCGCGGATTCAAAGCCATCAACGTCTGCGCGGCCGATTGAACCTTCGACGCGCCGATGCGTGCTTCGGTGTGCAGGATCTGCCGTTGCAGGTTGCTGCGGTCGACCACGTCGTCATCGGCCAGCGCCAGTGTGCCCACGCCAGCGGCGGCGAGATAGAACGCGGCGGGAGATCCCAATCCACCGGCGCCGATGACCACGACGCGCGCTTCTTCCAGCTTGCGCTGACCGGCCTCGCCAACCTCGGGCAAACGCAGATGGCGCGAATATCGCTCGAAGAAATCGGCATCCTCGTTGTCCGTTTCCGCCATCGGCAGGCCATCGGAGATCCATTGCGCGGTACCGCCGGAAACGGAGGCGACGTTCCCATAGCCAAGTTGTTGCAGAACCTGCGCGGCCATCAGCGAGCGCTGGCCGTGCGCGCAGATCGTCAGGATTTCGGCATTCCGGTCCGGCACGATTTCAGAGACGCGTTGCGCGATCTGCGCACGCGGCAACGCGACCGCGCCCTCCGCCATGCCGGTTGCGTGTTCGTAGGATTCGCGCACGTCGATCAGGATCGCGCCGGCGCGTTGCCGTTGCAGCGCTTCGTGCGGCGTAATTTCGCGGATGGCCATCGGCCCATTATCGCCGATCAGCCGAAGGGCCACACCGTCACCGTCGCGCCGCTCTCCAGCTCGCGCGCCTCTTCCGGCAGCAGGACCAGCGCATCCGATTCCGCCAGGCCGCGCAGCATGTGCGAACCTTGCCGCGGGTGCGGCATCGCCCACAGACCGCCCTCCGAATCGGAAGCGAGGGAACAACGCAGCAGTTCCGCGCGCGCGTGTTTCTTGTGCACCGGTTCCGACAACTTCGCGCGCAGTACCGCGCCATCGCGCAGTTCGCCCAGCATCACGGCCAGCGCCGAACGCACGAACACGCGGAACGTCACCGCGGTGGAAACCGGATTGCCCGGCAGACCGAAATACAGGCTGGCGCCGATCTCCCCGAACAATACGGGCATGCCCGGCTTGATGCGCACCCTGTGGAAATGGATTTCGCCGAGCGCGCTCAACAGCGACGGCAGGTGGTCGGCCTCGCCCGCCGACACGCCGCCGCTGGTGACGATCAGGTCGGAATCCGTTGCGGCTTCGAGCAATGCCGAGCGCAGCGCATCCGGGTTGTCGCGCACGCATGCGCGCGAAGTGACTTCGGCGCCGGCTTCGCGCAGCAAAGCGGCAAGCAGGATCCCGTTGGATTCATGGATCTGACCGAATTCCAGCGGCCGGCCGGCAGGCACCAGCTCGTCACCCGTCACGACGACGGCGACGCGTGGCCTGCGGCGCACGCTCACCTGATCGAGGCCAAGCGCAGCGGCGGCGCCGAGCTGCGCCGCCAACAAGCGCGCGCCCTGTTTCAGCGCAAGGTCGCCCGCGGCGAAATCTTCGCCCGCGGCGCGCACATTGGCACCCATTTTCTCGCCGGCCCGAACGAACACGCGATCGCCTTCGACGCGCACGT
>DASXWZ010000271.1:0-3188 GCA_036503375.1 Rhodanobacteraceae bacterium
ATCCATGGAGTGGGACTCGCGAAGAACGATGTCGAACGCGTGATCGATGCGGGCGCGGCGGTGGTGTGGTGTCCGCGCAGCAATCTCGACCTGCTGGGAAAGACGCTGGACCCGAGGCGCCTGCACGAGGCGGGACGGCTCGCGCTGGGTACCGATTCGCGGCTCAGCGGCGCGCGCGACCTGCTCGAAGAACTGGGTGGCGTGCTCTACCGCCATGGGCTGAACGCAGCGCAACTATTGCAACTGGTAACTGCAAACGCGGCGCGCATCCTGCGCGAGTCTGCGCGCGGCCGTCTCGATGCCGGCGCGCATGCCGATCTCGTGATCGTCGCGGACGGCAGTGGTGACCCGGTGCGCAGCCTGGTCGGCATCGATCGCAGCCGCGTCCGTGCGGTGGTACGCAATGGCGTGCCGCGGATCGCCGATCCGGATTTCGCCGAATGGTTCGAGCGCGCCGGGATCGAAACGGTGCGGGTGCAACTCGACGGCCGGCCGAAACTGATGGCGAAATCGCTTGCCGACGAAACCGTGATCGCACTGGAGCCGGGGCTGGAGCTTGTCGCTGATCCTGATCGGAGATCGGATTCGCGCGCGCTACTGGAGGCCTGCTGATGTCGCAACCCGAACTGCTCGAACCTCGCGAAGCCTATGCATTGTGGGCAGGCAACTATCCGCCACACGCGCACAACCCGGTGATGCAGGCCGAGCAGCGCGCGATGCTGGCGCTGATGCCGCCCGATCTGCGCGGACAACGAGTGCTCGACGCCGGCTGCGGCAGCGGGCGCTACGTGCTGCACGCGCTGCAACGCGGCGCAACGCACGTCACCGGCGTGGATTTGTCGCCCGAAATGCTGGGACGCGCCGCGCGCGAATTGGCCGCGCATGAAGATCGAATCGAACTGATGCCGGGCGACATTGCGTCGCTGCCGCTGCCGGATGCATCCGTTGATCTGACCATCTGTGCCCTGGCCGTCGGACACCTGCGCGAATTGGAATTGGAACTATCCGAATTGCGGCGCGTCACGCGGCCCGGCGGCGTGGTGCTGTGCAGCGACGTGCATCCGACCGGACACGCGCTCGGCTGGATGCGCGATTTCAAATCCGCCGGCGGTCACTATGCGGTACGGCACACGCCGCACTCCTGCGACGGGTGGCGCGCTGCGTGCGCGCGGGCCGGGCTGGAAATCGAGCGGATAGAAGAACCGATGCTCGATCTTGCCGACATTCCCCATGGCGCGCGCTTCGATCGCAAGGCACTGGAGGTTCCCGTGGCGCTGGTATTCCGCCTGCGGCGTTCGCCCTGATTCCATCGTGCACATGTCCAGCTCACCCAACACGCTGCTGATCAATCCGACCATCACCTCGCGCCACAGCGCGCGGTTCCCGCTGGCGCTGCTGAACCTTGCCGCGGCACTCGACCGCGGCGGGAGCAGCCGCATCATCGATGGCAACGTGGATCGCGACTTCGTCGCGGACACGCTGCGCACGTTGGAACGCGAGCGTTTCGATGCGGTCGGCATCGGAGTGATGGGCGGTCCGCAGGTCGCATCCGCGATCGCTGTTTCCAGGGCGGTTCGCGCGCACCATCCGGAGTTGCCGATCATCTGGGGCAGTTATTTCCCGACGCTCAATACCGAAGCGGCCATGGCCGAGCCGTACGTGGACTACACGGTGCGCGGGCAGGGCGAACAGACGCTGCCGGAACTGATCGCCGCCTTGGCGGGCGGGCGGGCGGACTTCAGCGGCATCGCCGGTTTGTCGTGGAAGAAGGGCGGAGAGGTGATCCACAATCCTGCCCGGCCGTTCGCGCCCGGCCAGCCGCCGCAGATACTGCCCTACGAAAAACTCGGCGATCCGCGCCGCTACTTCGCGCGCACCTATCTCGGCCGCCGCACCGTTGCGCACCAGGCGGCGCTCGGCTGCCGCTTCCGCTGCACCTTCTGCGGCGTAGCCGCGATGTTCGGCGGTGCCACCGCGCTGCCGCCGATCGCGCGCTTCGAACGCGAACTGGATTATCTGCACACGCTCGGCGCCGATTCCGTGCAGTACTTCGACCACAATTTCTTCGATCGGGAAGCCGACATGATTCCGATGCTGGAGATCATGGCCCGCCACGAGTTGCCATGGTGGTGCTTCGCGCGCTCGGACGCGCTGCTCGATCTTTCGGAAAGCACGTGGCGACTGGTGCGCAAGAGTCGCCTGCGCATGGCGTACATCGGCGCGGAGTCGCCCAACGCCTCGATGCTGAAAGCGATCCGCAAGGGCACGCGACCCGACCAGACCATGGAAGTCGTCGAGCTGTGCCGGCGCAACGGCGTGATCCCGGAACTGTCCTTCATGGTCGCGCCACCGGAGAACACCGAAGAGGAAACCGAACACACGTTCGAGTTCATCCGCGCATTGAAGCGCGCCAATCCGGCCTGCGAGATCGTCATTTACATCTACACGCCGCTGCCGGAACACAGCCGGCACGAGCAGGATCGCCGCAGGCGGCCGCTGCCGCCGCTGCTCGACGCCGATGGAGAACCAGTCGTCTTTCCGGCAACCGCGGAGGAATGGACGCAACCGCACTGGGTCGCCTACGCTTGCCACGCCGACGCGCCGTGGCTCACCGACAAGCTGCGCCGTCGTATCGCCGATTTCGTGACGGTGCTGCGCTGTCGCTATCCCACCGTGCAGGATATGCGCTCGCCCCGCTGGGCCAAGCGCGGTCTGAGCGCGATGGCATCCTGGCGTTATCGCTGGCGCCACTACGGCCGTCCCTGGGAACTGGATCTGGCCAATCGGCTGGTGCGGCTTCGTATTCCGCAGGTTTCCGGGTTGTAGGAGGGCGCTGTCTTGCGCGTTGCGCAGATCAATTTCCTGCCCGCGCCGGCGAACCGCACCGGGCAATCGAAGGTGTGAGTTGGTCCAGATACCGCGTGCGCCCAGGTTCTCCAGGATTTGTCGCAATGGCGGCGAGCGGCGTGCAGTGGTGGTCATCCAGTGAAAACAATCCGGGTCGATTTTGAAACCTCATCGCAACCGCGCCCATCGAGCCGTCTACCCGATGCGATCGAGATTTCCCTCGTTGCGACTTGCGCCGAAGAAAAATTTCAACCCGAACTGCTTGGCCAGTGCCCAGCGCCGGCGGATCCCGAGCGTGCACTCGTACTCCTCAGGAAACTGAACGAACTTCGTGATGGCCA
>DASXWZ010000272.1:0-12598 GCA_036503375.1 Rhodanobacteraceae bacterium
GAATGTCCGCGCGGGTGAAGACCCAGTCGCCGCCGGTCCAGGCTTCGCCGAAGCCGTCGCCGTAGCCGCCTTCTTCCTGCCCCCAGCAGTCGATGATGGTAGTGGTCGGATACTTTTCCGCGCAGCCGTTCCACGCGATCGTTAATTGATCGAACACGAGCTTGCCCGAATCGGCTGACGAATGATCGTTGCCTCCGAGATCGCCGTTCCACCCGCTCCAGCCGTTCGCACGAATCACCACCCGCTGCACGGTCCAGTCATGCAGCCGGCCGGCATTGACTCCATCGCTTGCCAGGCCGTGGATGTTCAAATCCAGCAATGTGATCCGGCCAGCGTCCTGTGCGTGCAATCCGGCCGAAGCCCATGTGCCTACGTCCGCTCCCCATTTGCGGTCGCAGGCCAGGCGCGGATCAGGCTTGTAGAACACGATGCAGGGGGAGTGGTCGGTGAGTTCCAGGCATTCGAGCCTGACGTTGCTGGCGCCGTCCAGTGAAAGTATGTGCGACGCTCCCTGCGTTCCCCACAACTGCGGCCTGGCGGTGCAGGACGCGCCCCTGACCACCGTTGGGTGCTGTGGATCCGGGCCGGAGGGAATCGGCTGCGGCACGCAGTCATAGGAATAGCTCGCGTCGCACACATCCGGGCCGTAGGCTTCACGCGCTTCCGCGCTGTAGCCGATCATGTAGCTGCCGGAATCGATGACCAGGATGTCGCCACCGGAAATGCGCGGCTTGTTCGGCTGGTTGTCCGCGCGCGGCGGCAGCGCCTCCATCGGCGATTTCCATGCGCAGGCCTTGTTCTTTCCGCTGCCCGGGTACGACGCGTCCGCCAGTCCCGTGCATTGCTCGACCGTGCCGCCGTCGGTGCGAACGTAGTAGGTGGCCGCCGGCGCAGGATTCGCAAAGAGCGCGGCGCAAAGAAGCAGCGCGCCCGCAAGCGAATGGCGAAGTGCCGTGAACATGTCTCCTTCCTGCGCCGCCGCCGGGTAATTCGATCCGGCCGGTCAGCCTGTCACTGCGCCATCTGGCAACCGGCTCTCCCACGCCAATGCCGTCCGCGCGATGAAATCCAGATCGTCATGCCGCGGCCGCCAGCCGAGCACCTCGCGGATGCGGCGCGACTGGGCGACCAGCGATGGCGGATCGCCCGCGCGTCTCGGCTGTTCCACGTACGGCACCGGCGCGCCATGCGCACGGCCGACCGCGGCCAGCACTTCGCGCACCGAATAGCCATGGCCATAGCCGCAGTTGAGCGTGGTCGATTCGCCGCCGCCGCGAAGATATGCCAAGGCGTCGAGGTGCGCCCGCGCCAGATCGTCCACATGGATGTAGTCGCGCACGCCGGTGCCATCCGGCGTGTCGTAATCGGTACCGAAGATCGCCAGCGCCGCCCGCTTGCCGAGTGCGGCTTCGCAGGCCACCTTGACGAGCAGGGTCGCCTTTTTGGTCGATTGCCCGATGCGGCCCCCGGGATCGCAACCGGCAACGTTGAAATAGCGCAACGCGACGTAACGCGGGCCGCCCGCGGCGGCGAGGTCGCGCAACATCCACTCGCTCATCAATTTCGAAGTGCCATACGGATTGATCGGTGCGGTCGGCGTGTCTTCATCCGCCACGCCGCCGGGCGGGATGCCATAGACCGCGGCCGTGGAGGAAAACACGATCCGCGCAACGCCCGCATCACGACAGCACGCCAGCAGGTTGCGCGTCGCGCAGGTGTTGTTGCCGTAGTAGCGCAACGGATCGGCCACCGATTCGGGCACGATCGTGCGCGCGGCGAAATGCATCACGGTGTCGATGCGGCGATCGCGCAGTACCCGTTCGAGCAGTACCTGATCGCCGACGTTGCCGACGACCAGTTCGGCACCGATCACCGCATCGCGGAACCCGGTACTGAGGTCATCGAGCACTACGACTCTTTCACCGGCCTCGCCCAGTTGCAGCACCACATGGCTGCCGATGTAGCCGGCGCCACCGGTGACGAGAATCGTGCCGTTTTCTCCTGTCTGCTCACTCACGCACTGACCCTCTGCGAGGTTCCATTTTGACCTCCACGGCTCGCCACCTGTCGCTCAACACGTGCGGCCCGGAGCACGATTCAGCCGGCCCATTTTGCCTTGTGTCTCCTGATTGCCAACACTAAGATCATGGCCACTTCCGACGCAGGGGTGAGCGCTTTGTCCGGGTTGGTGAGCGCCATCGTGCCCGTCTACAACGGCGAGCGTTACCTGTCGGAAGCACTGGATAGTGCGCTGGCCCAAACTTACCAGAATATCGAGATCATCGTCGTCGATGACGGTTCGGCGGATTCGAGTGCGCGCATCGCGGAACGCTATGCGGCGGCTCATCCGCAACGTGTCCGCGTGATCCGGCAGGCAAATGGTGGAACCGGTGCGGCGCGCAATGCCGCGATAGCCGAGGCTCGCGGCGATTACATCGCAATGCTGGATCAGGACGACCTCTGGGAACCCAGACACCTCGAGGAAGCCGTCGCGGTCCTCGAGAAGGAGCCGTCCATCGGACTTGTCCATGCGAATATCCAGGTACTCGACGGCATATTGCGCTCCTCCTCTCCTCCACCATGGCGGCGATCCGATGACGTGTTTGTCAGGCTGCTGCTGCGCCGTGCCCATATTCCCTGCCTGACCGTGGTGTTCCGCCGCTCGCTCGTCGAGCGCGTGGGGGGATTCGATCCGGCGTTTTTCAAGCTCGGGAACGATGATCGCGACATGTGGCTGCGCATTTCCAAAGTGGCCGGAGTGCGCCATCTCGATTCGCTGCATGGAGCCTGGCGACGGCACGGCGGCAATCAAAGCCGCGACAGGAAAAAATTGCAGGAGGGCCAGTTCCTTCTGGTCGAGCGCCATGCGGTCGGACCCCATCGTCGTTTGCGCGGCCGCGCGATCGCGGCGATCCATGCAGAGCTGGGGTACGACCTCCTTCACCATGAGGGCGCTCCATGGCCGGCGCTGGTCGCGTACGTCAAGGCGATATGCCGGTATCCTCTTTTCGCTGGCGCCTGGAAAGGCGCGGCAACCTCCCTGCTCGCCTTGCCTCACCGGCGCCGCGCCAACTGACGAGTTTCATCCGCACCAATCCGTTTGCCACAGCGCTGACGCCGCACGGTGCTTGCCTGTTGCACTCCGCCCGCGCTGTACCGGAAACTTTCAACTGCAGTCGATGACCAAGCCCAAAATACTGATCTTGGACGGACAAAGCCCCGCCGCCACGGAATGCGTGCTGGCGCTGGCGAGGAGCTGCGAGATCCATCTGGCCGCCCCCGGCGACCGCCGCGGTTTTTCCGACCGCAATGTCACGCGGGTGCTGTCCCAGCCGGAGCGGCCGGATGCATTGCGGAACTGGGTGCAGGATTTGTTTCGCCGCGAAGGCTATCAGTTGGTGATTCCGAGCACCGAGATTTCGCTCCACGCGATGAAATCGGAGGACCTGCCGCCGGCGTTGCGCGCGAGCATGGCGATACCGGAAGAGGAATCGATCGATATCGCCTTGAACAAGTTGCGTACCGCGGAAGTGGCGGCACGACTGGGAATTCCCGTTCCGGCGGGTTCGCTGGTGACCTCGCTGGAGGATCTGGCACGGGAACCGAAGTACCCCGTGGTAATCAAACCGCTCCACAGCAAATTGTCGGTGCGGGGAGAGATGTGGTCGTTCAATGCCCACATCTGCCCGGACCGCGGAAGCACCCTCGCAGCTTGCGCGGCCTTGCTCCCACACACCCCGGCCATCGAGCAGGAATATTTCCGCGGGCGGGGTATCGGCATCGAAGTGCTGTTCGAACGAGGGCAGCTTCGTTGGTGGTTCGCGCACGAGCGCATCCACGTGCTCCCGGTTACCGGCGGCGCCAGTACCTATCGACGATCCATCGAACCACCGGAGGCCCTGCTGCGCGCGGCAGAGACATTGCTTTCGCAACTGCGCTGGCACGGTGTCGCAATGGTGGAGTTCAAGGTGGCGCCGGATGGCGATTTCCGTCTGCTGGAAATCAATCCACGGCTGTGGGGCTCGCTGCCACTCGCGGTGGCGGCCGGTGTGGATTTCCCGTCGGGACTGCTGCGGCTGGCTCGCGGTCGCCCGTTGGGCAAGCAACCACGCTATCGCCGCGGCTTGTACATGCGACATCTCGCGCGCGATCTGGTGTGGTATGCGCAGTCCTGGAAGGAACGCCGCAATCCACTGCGGATCAGGTCCCTGCAGGCCGCGGACTGGTGCGGATTCCTGCGGATACTGATCGGTTCCGAACGCTGGGATTTCTTTCGCTGGCGGAATCCACGGGTATGGTGGGCATGCATGCGATCCAGCCTCGCATCGTTCTATCGGAGCCAGCGGAGCACCGCCGTGCGCAAGGCGACGAATGAAAACTGGGCGAAGCTGCAACCCGAGTGGCGGGAGGGAAAAATCCGGCGTGTGCTGGTGTTGTGCTACGGGAACGTGTGTCGCAGTCCCGTGGCGGCCCGGTTGTTGTCGGCAGCGGGTTTGGAAGTGAAGTCCGCGGGCTTCCTGCCGGCCGGGGGACGCGCGCCACCGGAGGATTGGGTTCAAGTGGTTTCGCGGACTCTGGCGATCGATCTGCACGAACATCGGCCGAGTGTCGTAGACCGCGAGCTGATCGAATGGGCGGATCTGATCCTGCTGATGGATGCCGCGAACTGGCACGCACTCGCGAAGGCCTTTCCGGCTGCGGTGAACAAGGCGGTACTCCTGGGAGCGGCGGGGTGCAACGGCACCAACACCCCAGAAATCCGCGATCCTTATCGGCTGGAAGATCACACCATGCAAACGATCGCCTCGACACTCGAATCCTGCGTGAAGGCATTGCTTGATCAAAGGAAGGCGCGTGCCGAGGCGCCGGTGCCGGAACTCGGCTGAGGAGGCCGCTGACGTGCAGGATCTTCGCCGCCCGCAGAAGGCGCCCCGGGTATCGGTGATCGTCGCCGCATTCAATGCGGAATCCACCCTGGAAGAAACACTGGCCTCGGTCGCGACCCAGACTTACCGCGATTTCGAATTGATTGCCGTGGATGACGGCTCCAGCGACGCCACGCCACTGCTGCTCGGTGCTTGCGCGCAGCGCTGGCCGTGGCTGCGCTGGCAGCGACAGGAAAATCGTGGCGTGGCGGCGGCCCGAACGCGCGGGATGGAACTCGCGCGCGGCGAATGGATCGCGTTCCTGGATGCGGATGATCTGTGGCTGCCGCACAAACTGGCTGCGCAAATGGCACTCGTCGACCGGGATCCGGAGCTGTCGCTGGTGTATTGCGACGTGCGTTACTTCTCGCGGCACGGCGAAGCGAGGCAGAGCATGTTCGAGCAGCGCGCGCACGCAACCGGCGACGTGTTGCGGAAGTTGTTCATGAACAACTTCATCCTCACCTCCGCGGCGCTGGTCAAGAAATCCGCGCTGCTCGAAGCCGGGGGATTCAACCCGGTGCACCGGGTCAACGAAGACGTCGACCTCTGGCTGCGCATTGCCGAGCACCATAAATTCGGCTGCGTCGAGGAAGTGCTCGTCAAGTACCGGCGTGCCAGAGGCACTTTGACCCGCGCCCATCCTTACGCCTGCCTGCAGCGCGATCTGGAAATCATCGACTACTGGATGCAGCGCCGCCCCGATGTATTTCCGGCAGATTCAAGCCAGGTACGCCAGGGCCGGGCGCTGACCCTCGCACGCATGGGAGCCCAGTACCTGTTCGATCGGCGATTTGCAGAAGCAAGGCGCTGGTATCGCCGGGCGATCGGAATGGGGCAACGCGATCCCGCAACCTTTTTTCGCGCCGCCGCTGCGCACGTTCCGCCACTCGCGTATCTGTTCTGGTGGTCGAAAGCGACATGGCGAAGCTGGCGCGCCGCGGGCAAACCAGAGCCGACCCTGGCCGACGTCAATCACGCATCCGATGAGTAGCCGTATCTTGCCAGACTTTCCGCCAGCACCGCCTGCAGGATCGCCTGCTGATCGGCAGTGAGATCGTCGCGCCATTTGCCGTTGGCTGTTTCCAGCGTATACGACGTCACGGCGCGTTCGAATCCCGGCGACCACTCCAGCCCGCAGAATTCCACGACTTGTTTGAAATTCCCGACCGGATCGGTCACGAATTCCTCGTACCTGATCCCCATGTACTGCTCGGCCGGAATGCGTGACGCGGCTTCCGCGGTGGCGTCCATCAGCAACTTCCACTGGATGCCCGCCAATGCGACGAACGATTCGCTGTGGCGTTCCCATTCGGCCCGGTGCGCGGGAGACAGCCCGCCCCAGCGCCACTGGGGCGGTCCGTGCCAACCCTGCCAGAAATCCACCGCCAGCAGCGAATTGGCCACCGCGCGTCCATCGCGATAGACATGGATGAAGCGCGCGTCCGGAAATAATTCGTGCAGAAACCCGATGCGGGGCCAGCCGGTGATCTTGTACAGCAGCCGCTGCCTGCGGCCGACGGGCAACGAACCCATCACCCGGTGCACCTGTCGCCTGTTCAGTTCGCTTACGTCGGAGGCAAGCAAGTCGCGAAAGGGCTGCCGGAATCCTAGGCAGTGATGATTCCAGAATACGTAGCACTCCTCCGGTTCGTAGCGTCGCTTCAGGAGGGAGCCCAGCACCGGCAAATCGACCATCCGCATCAAGGAGCGGTGGACACCCGGATGAAATGGAAACTGGTCGCACAGGCGCGACAACCAGAGCAGGTCAGGATGTTCGGCGAACATCTGATGGAATATCGACGAGCCGCTGCGGCCGACACCGACGACGAAGATGGGCGCTCGCACCTTCAAGACGGCTGTCCTTGCATGAGCATGGCGGCGCGATCGGGCAACCGGGGAACCGGGATCGTGGGCGAATATTACCGTTGAATCATCCGAGCCGCACGATCTGCCGCATGGCGCCGCCTCTCGGTGCGAAAAGCGATCATGGCGGAACATGTACCTTCACGCTCGATGCCTGCGTACGAACCCGATCCGAGCGGCACGGAGCGGCGCCCGTCGGGCGAAGCAATCGCGCCGCAAATCGGCACCGGTCATTTGCCAACCGGCATGGTTTAAAGTATGCGCGATTGGGGAAATGCTGATGAAGATGGTATTCGTGCGTGCGGCTCTCGCCAGGCCGCTGCACCTCGCATCATTCTGGCTGGGACACGCGCTGCACCGCGCCAAGGCGATCCGGTGCGCGCGCATCCTCATGTACCACCACATCAGTCCCGACGGGGTTTCCGTCGAGCAGTTCCAGGCGCATCTGGAGTTGCTCCGCAACAATTTCGAGATCATCGCGTTCGGCAAACTGCTCGATCGCCTGGCGACCGGCTCCCTTTCCGGCGACGAAATCGTCATCACCTTCGACGACGGTGTCCGCAACAACTTCCACGTGGCGTGGCCGCTGCTGCGAGAACAGAACGTACCGGCGACGTTCTTCGTCTGTCCCGGATTGATCGATTCGGGTGAATGGATCTGGCGATTGGAGTTGCGCGCAAGACTTGCGCTGCTGGGTACCGCCGAGCGCAAGCGGCTGGCCGCGACCGTGAAGTGTCCCGGCGCGAAAATCGAGGAGCTGATGGCCTGGACAAAGAAATTGCCCTACGCCCTGAGGCGGGAGTTCCAGGACAGCGTCAGCGCCCGGACTCGGCAGTTCGAACCCACCACCGCCCAGATAGACGAGTTCGCGCCGATGACATGGCCCCAGTTGCTCGAACTGGATCCGCGGCTGATCACGATCGGCAGCCACACCAGCACCCATCCGATCCTCGTGGGTCTCTCGGACGAACTGGCGCATGCGGAGATCGCTGGAAGTCGCACCACCCTGGAACAACGGCTCGGACGTCCCATCGAATTGTTTTGCTTCCCCAACGGCAGCCACGACGGCTCGGCGATGGAACTCGTGAGCCGCAACTACAGGGCAGCCGTGACGACCCGGCAGGCAGTCATCGGCGGCAATGACGACTTGCATTCGCTGCCGCGCGTTCCTGCCGGAGATTCGCTCCCCCTGTTTCTGCGACGGCTGCACCGGCCCACGGCTTGACGTCAGCCGCGCGGCGGTTCGGTGCCTTTCGCGACGCCTGGAGTGGTGTTGCCCGAACCGATTCGATCACCATCACGCGGGCCACTCGCGCCAACAAAGAAATGGCGAAGAGCCCGGGCCAGCTCCTTGCGGAGTTCCACCAACCCCGGCATCGGATCGTCGAGCCTGAAAACGCTGAAATATCCCCGGCTCCACTGCGTCAGCGCCTTCCATGCCGATACCCGCTGCCCACCATCGCGCGCGAAGACCGCGCGGATGTCCCTGGCCAGATGGGTGCAACCCGCACCGATCGGATAATTCTCCGGCGCGCGCGTCACGGGCAGGCCGAGCGCATCTTCATACGCCATCCGGCACACGTTGACGCCGCACCGCGTGGCGAACTCGACATACCACCATGCGCGCGTATTGATCTCCAGGATGCGCAATTTGCCGTCGCGCGCATCGCGTTTGAATTCGGCGCTGAAAATGCCGCGGTATTGCAGTCGCTCCAGAAGTTCGACGAGTCGATCCCGCGCTTCCGCGATCTCGCCCAGCGGGATGCTGACGCAATAGCAACTGTTGCCGAAATGCGGCGGATATATCCGCATGCGCCGGCGCGCGAACAAACCGGTCAATGCGCCTCGGCGGTCGCGGAACCCGTCTATGAAATAGTGATCCGACGCTTTGCCGGGGATGTATTCCTGCGCGATCACCTGCAATCCCTGCGCTTCCAGTTTCTCCCAAGCCTTTTCGAACGCGGCCCGGTCGCTTACCCAGATGCCTTTCGCGCCCGTTATTTTCACGAACTTCTGCGAATCCACGGGCTTGATGAAAACCCGATCGAGTTCACCGAAGGGGATGTTGCCGATGTCCGCCGCGCTGCGGATGGTGAACGTGCGCGGATGGGGCATGTCCGTACGCTCCAGAAATTCCCCGAAGCGCGCCTTGTCCTGCAGGGTTTCCAGCACGGCACGGGGGCTGCTGCATACCAGGAATCGATCCGCGAGCGGACCGGCCGGAAGGTCGGCCGCCCACAAAGCTGCATCGTCCCGCCCGGCAATCACCACCGCGCGCTCGACCGGCATCGTCCGCAGGTATTCGTGCGCACCCGGACCCGGATCTCCATCCCACGGGGCGGTGCCCGGCGTCGGCTGGTACCAGCGCGAACGCGTGAGGAAACTCTCCGCAGGGCACGCGACGACAGCGCGGATCCCCGCAGCGTGCAGGGAACGCAGCATGCCGAGACCCGTCTGGTCCCGTCCGACCACGATCGCGACGGGACCGCCCTCATCACCGGCCATGCTTTCGCGTTGCTTCAACCCTCGTTCCTCATTCGCCGCATGCGGCCGGGCCCGTGTCCATGCACGCCGAAGCACGGAACCCATACTATATGGCCATCGGCCGGTGTTTCGTGGCGAAAGCGGCGTTCTTCTGCGCTTGCCGTCGTTCTCCGTGTTCGACGCTGGTGCGCTCCGGTTGCGCCGCAATCCGCGACGGGAAAACAAGAGGCACATCCTGAGTACGACTGTCCATGCTCGCTTCTTGCCGCCGGAGGAACATGCGCGCTGGGCGGCCTTCGTCGCGGATTCTCCCGACGGCGGCGTTCATGCGCTCCCCGCATATCTCGAGGCATTGTGCGATGCCACCACCGGCAGCAGCTATCGAATCCTCTGCGCCGAACGCGATGGGCGCATTGCCGGCGGCATCGCCTTGTTCGAGCAAGGATCCCGCTTCGGGCAATTCGTGTCGCCTCGCCTGTTGCTTCGCTACAACGGCATACTGCTGGCGAGGCACGAGGCAAGTTCTCCAGCGCAACGCACCGCCTGGCAATTGCACACCATGACGGCACTCGAGGAAGCACTTGCGAAACTGCCATACCCGCGGCTGCAGTTCAGATGCCGGTCCACGCTCACGGACCTGCGGGTTTTCGCCAACCGCGGCTGGACTTTGCAACCGGGCTGGACCTACGTGGTCGAACTCGCCGACATGGCGGCGGCGTGGTCGCGCATGCACAAGGATCAGCGCCGTCTGGTCCAGCGCTGTGGCGAGCACGGAGTGCAAGTGACCGCTGACGGGGACTTCGACGCATTCCACGACCTGCATGTGGAGACGCATCGGCGCAAGGGTGCGCCGCTGTATCTTCCACACGACCGTTTCCGGGACTTCGTCGAGGCACTGCAACGGAAGGGGCTCGCACGGCTTTTCCATGCGCGCCTGCCGTCCGGGCAGATCATCGCCAGCCAGCTGGTCCTGACGGGGCCGCATCCGGTCACCCACACGATCGCCGCGGCCACGGCTGCGGACGCTCTCAAGTCTGGAGTTTCCGCCTTTCTCCGCTGGAAGGTTTTCGAGTTCCTCGCCGGCGCGGGTTACCGCGCGAATGATCTGACCGGCGCCGGGCTCGATCCGGTGACCCGCTTCAAAAGCCAGCTCGGCGGGGAGCTCGCGCTGTGCCTGCGGGTGTCGCGGCCGGACCGCTCCGGATTCCGCGCGGGCGAATTCGCACGGGATCTGGTTCAACGCATGAAGTCGGGCTTCACGCGCAAGCGCGATGCAACAGATGAACACTCCAATGAATGAATCCGGCGCCCGGTTGCTGTGCGAAGCGCTGCAACACTCGAACATCCATCACGTCTTCGGTTTGCCGGGTACGCAAACGACGGCACTGTTCGAGTCGCTGCGCACTTCGGGACTGCACACGATCGTCGCGACCACCGAACTCTCCGCGGCGATGATGGCGAACGGCTACTATCGCGCGTCCGGAAATCCCGCCGTCCTGCTCACGATTCCGGGTCCCGGGTTCACGTGGGCGCTGACAGGATTGGCCGAAGCCGCACTCGATTCGGCGGCGCTGCTCCACGTCACGTGCGCGCCGGCCATTTCTCCGGGGCGCGCGTTCCAGTTGCAGGCCATCGATCAGGCGGCGATCGCAGGGCCGGTTTGCAGGCGCGTAATCACGATCGAATGCGCAAACGAGATACAGGCCGCGATCGTCAGCGCCCGCGCCGAATGCGTTGCCGGCGAGCCCGGGCCCGTGCTGATCCAGGTGTCGAAGAACGTCTGGCGCGAAAACGCGCCCGGCCCTCGCGCGCCTGCGCCGCAACCTCCGGCGACTGCGAGTGCAGCCGAGGTCGAGGCGGTGGCGGTCACACTGGGTAGCGCAGTCCGCACCGTGTTGCTGCTGGGACAGGGATGCCATGGCGCCGCCGAGCTCGCGCTCGAGCTGGCCGAACACCTGAAGGCCGCGGTCTTCACCACCACTTCCGGGCGCGGCGTGGTGCCGGAAGATCATCCCCTGTCATTGGCTTTCGACTCGGGGAATGGTGCTGAAAACTTCAACGCACTGATCGAAGCCAGCGATGCGGTGCTGGCGATCGGCTGCAAGTTTTCCCACAACGGCGCCCGCGGCTTTCGCCTGCGCATCCCGCCGGAGAAACTGATCCATGTCGACGCAGCAGCCGGCGTGCTCGGTGCCAATTATCCGGCGCGGATCGCGATCCGTGCGGATGCGCAGGCATTTCTCGCCGCCCTGCTGCAGCGGTTGCGCATCGACGCTGCCGAGGCGCGCGGTTTTGCCATCGAGGAGATCGCGCAGTGGCGCGAACGCTGCCGCACCGAGAAACTGGAAGACCTGATCGAACCGCGCATCCACGGCGTCGCCGGCGGTACGCCCGCGGCTTTCTTCGCCGCACTGAGGCGCGTGCTGCCGCGGGAATCGATTCTGGTCACCGATTCCGGGCAGCACCAAGACCTCACGCGCCGTCATTTTCCGGTCTGGTGCCCGCGCGGATTGATCATACCGACCAATCTGCAGTCCATGGGGTTCGGCATCGGCGCGGCGATTGGTGCGAAGCTCGCCGCGCCGGAACGTCCGGTGGTCGCACTGATCGGTGACGGCGGTTTGGCGATGTCCGGACTGGAACTGCTGACGGCGGTGCGCGAAAACCTGGACCTCACGATCATCGTGTTGGCCGACGGTGCGTACGGAGCGATCCGCAACCAGCAATTGGCCGCGTACGGGCGCGCATCGGGCACGCTGCTCACCGAACCGGACAGCGAAGCGCTCGCCGCGGCGATCGGCGCGACCTACGTGAGATTGCAGGGCGACGCGGAAGGCACCCTGCGCGTCGCGCTGGGGACGAAGGGAGTGACCCTCGTCGAAGTGCGGCTGGGCGACTCGCTGCCGATGCGCTGGTCGCAGGCAAAAGGAATCGCAAGAAAAATGCTCGGGCGTACGGGCTGAACCGCGCACCCGCGCGACCAAAGACGTGATCTAATTATCCGCAATGCCGGGGTGCACGCCGGGGACTCTCCATGGCTTCCGCCGCTCGCACTGGGCCCAACCTGTTCCTGGTGGGCGCGCCGAAATGCGGCACGACGTCCCTGTACGAATATCTGCGCAAACATCCGCAGATTTTTTTTCCGACCGGCGAAGAGGAAAGCACTTACTGGCTTGCCAAGGAGCCAGCGTATTTCTGCGTCGACCTGAATCTTCCCGCGGAAAAGTCGATCAAGGACGAACAGGTCTATCTGGCGCTTTATGGCGGCGCCGAAGGATACAAATGGCGGGGCGATGCCTCGGCCTTTTATCTCTATTCGAAAG
>DASXWZ010000273.1:0-1861 GCA_036503375.1 Rhodanobacteraceae bacterium
CGCGCCGGCTTTTTCTTTGGGAGATTTCAGTGCGGCTACATCGTCTGCGTCGGTTTTTCCGAACCGATGATGCCGGCGAGGATGGATTCGATCTTGGTGCGCGCGGTCTCGCCGTCGGCGGACTCCGCGAACTGCACGCCGATCCCGGCGGTGCGATTGCCCTGCGCCGCGGTCGGCGTGATCCACACTACCTTGCCCGCAACCGGCAGGCGATCCTTCTCGTCGGGCAGTGTCAGCAACAGGAACACCTCGTCGCCGATGTTGTAGCGCTTCATCGTTGGCACGAACAATCCGCCGCCCTTCACGAAGGACATGTACGCGTTGTAGAGCGCGTTCTTGTCCTTGATCGCCAGCGACAGGATGCCCTGCCTCGGCATGCCGACTGTGTTGGAACCTGGAGCCATGTGCTTGCCTCTTGCGCGACCGCAGCTTGCGCGCTGGCGCCGATGCGGTCAAGACCGGAACCGCTTCCAGCCCCACCGATCGAAAACCCACGGCGACGGCAGGGTCGAATACAGCTTCACGTAGTACGGTGCTTGCAACGGGCGCGCCAGAGGCGCCGCCGGCGTGCCGTCGCGCCAGAGCAAAGCCGTCCCTTCGTGCGCGACATCACAATCGAGGCGCTGGCCACCCCGCGCATCCACCGCGAACAGCGCCATGCAGCCGCGCATCCAGTGCGGCACCTGCCAGGGAAGGCGCGGACCAGGCAGCGAATCATCGCCACTGCCTCGCGCGAAACGTTCCTCTTCGCCGGCAAAGCGCAGCAACCGCCCGCGGCTCAACGCGATCTGGCTGCGATGCGCCAGGATTGCCGCGCGCTTGCGCGGGCGCTCCTGCGGCGTCAACGTGAGCGACACGCGTCGTCCTTGGTCGATTCGCGCGCGGCCGTGCAACAGGTAACACAGGCACTGCGGCCGCTGCGCCTCCGGCAGCGCGTCCAACACCAGCTCCAGCAATACGTGCAAGGCGCTGTGATCGGGATGCGAGTCCGACAAATCCGGCAGCACCAGCAGCGTGGGCTTGACTTGCTCGAACAAAGTCTGCCATTGCGCGATCGCCCCGCTGGTGTCGTCGACCAGTTTCGCGGTGACGCCGCCGTCGGGCCATCGCAACCGATGCACCGCCGATGTGCCCGCTCCGAGTTCCTGCAAGGCGTGTTGCGCTTCCAGGCGCCGACGCTCGCCCCAGCGCTCTCGCTCAGCCGTTCCGACGTGCAGGCGACGCTCCAGCACGCGTTGCGGCCATGGATTGTTGTCGCCGTCGGTGACGAACACGATGTGCACCCGCGCGCCGTTCGCCAATGCGCGCTGGATCAGTCCGCCCGCGGCCAGCGATTCGTCGTCGGGATGCGGCGCGGCCACCATCAAGGTGGCGCCCGGTGAGAGCAGGTGATCCGGACTCATGGCACTCCGCGATGCGGCGGCTTCCTGGCACGGGTGCGCAGCATGCGGGTGCCTTCGCTCAGCTTGCCCGGCCGAACGCCGCGAGGCATTCGATCAGGGCAGGCTCGGGCCGCAATGGGCCGCGCAGCAATTCGCGCAGGCGATTGACGCGCTCGAACCCATCCTGCAACGCCGCGTCCTTCCACGGTGGATCGAACGCGGATGCCTGGCCGCGCGCGCGATCTCGCATCGCCTCGTGCAACAGGCGCGCGGCGTGTTCCAGCCGCGCCAGCGGCTCGTCCGCGCACCATGCGTGTGCGACGTGGTAAGTGGATGCGCGCCCGCGTGCCAGTGCGAGCAGATCCTTCGCCACGGAATCGCGTCGTTGCAATTCATCGCCCTGCGCGAACACGAGCGCGCGGCCCGGATTGCCGCCGGCCGCATCGAGCGCGCGCTGCGGATCGCGCACGCCTTGCGCG
>DASXWZ010000274.1:0-9962 GCA_036503375.1 Rhodanobacteraceae bacterium
CCGCACCCGCGCCTGTTCGTGGCAATGGCATGGCCCACGCGCCGGTGCCTCCACCCGCGGCGGCGCCACCGGCAGCGCCGCAACCGCCTATCAAGGTAGAAGCATCAGAGCCCGTGCCTGCCCGCAGCAACGGCAGTGCGAGAAAGCCGGATGCCGCGATGGACCGCGCCGGTCTCGCCAATGTGCTGCTCGGCATCGTCGAGGAGAAAACCGGATATCCGCGCGACATGGTCGGGCTCGACCAGAACCTCGAGGCGGATCTCGGCATCGATTCGATCAAGCGGATCGAAGTGGTCGGGGCGATGTTGCAGTCGCTGCCGGACAAGCAGCGCGAGGCACTCACTGCTCACCGGAGCAAATTGAACACGCAGGCGACCCTCAACGGGATGCTGGATCTGCTCGCCAGCAGCATCGAAAAGGCCGCCGCGGCCTGAGGACCAGAACGTGTCGAGTATCCGGGGAGTTTCATGCAGGAGCGAAGCTGCGGGTGCACCCGCAGCGGTTCGCGGCCGTCCACCGGGTCGCGGCAAACCGCCGCGTGCCGGCATCTGACCGACGGAGTTCCGCCGCCATGGCCGCGCCTCTGTTCCTGCTCGCACCGCCGCGCTCGTATACGTCGCTGGTCAATGCGATGATCGGACAGCACCCGCAGGCGTTCGGCCTGCCGGAGTTGTGCCTGTTCAATGTCGAGCGACTGATCGATTTGTGGAACGGCGTCGAGGGCGAGAACGCCGAGCGCGGTGCGATGGCCCGGCACGGCCTGATGCGAGCGGTCGCCGAGATCTATTGCGGCGAGCAGAGCACCGCCACGATCAACATGGCACGCGCCTGGGCTTCGGTGCGCGAACACTGGGAGACCGGGCGCGTCTTTCGCGAGCTCGTGGACAAGCTCGACCCGCTGGTCGCGGTGGAGAAGAGTCCTTCTTATACGGTCGCCGTGCCGCGCATGAAGGCGCTTTACCGGACCTTCCCCGAGGCGCGCTTCATCCACCTGGTGCGTCATCCGATTCCGCAGGGCAAATCGGTGATGGCGATCAACAACGGCGCATTCACCATGCGCATGGGCGCGTTCGAAATCCACGAGGATTTCGCGAACCTCGAACCACAGATCGCCTGGCACGACGTCAACCTCAACATTCTCGAATTTCTGGAAGGCGTGCCTGCCGGGCAGCAGATATGCGTCCGGGGCGAGGACATCATGGCCGATCCGCACGCCAAACTCGCGGAGATCGCGCGCTGGCTCGGCCTGAGCGACGACGATGACGCCATAGAGGAAATGATGCACCCGGAGCGTTCGCCGTTCGCCTGCTTCGGTCCGTTGGCCGCGATGTTCGGCAACGATCCGAATTTTCTTTCCGGTCCGACCTTCAGGCCGCACACGCCGAAGATTCCGAAACTGGATTCCCCCTTGCCGTGGCGCAGCGACGGCAAGGGCCTGTACCCGGAAGTGATCTCCCTCGCACGCGAGTTCGGTTATGAGCATTAATGCCGAGTCGGGCGACCCGCCCGCACCCGAAGAACAGACCGCGGCGACGGCCGGGTCGTCGAAGAAGCGCGAGCGTCTTTCACCCGTGCCGCTGGACAAGCGCGGGATGGTGGACCCGTCCCAGATGGCGCCGCACCAGGCGGCGCTGCGCCAGTCGGTGGTGGACTCGTTCAATGCCAAGAAGGCGCGCAGCTTCCTGCAGAGGCAGGTCAACCATATCGCCGCAAGCCGAGAGCTCGCCAATGGCATCAAGTTCCTGTTCGACGAAAACGGCCGTGCGCCCGTCAATGCGCCGCTCGAGGACATCATCGAGGAGCGCAGGATGGTCGAGTATCACCTGATGTGGCTGGAGAGCCTGGTGCTGGAAATGCGTCACCGGCTGGTCAAGGTGCGCGAGATCGAGGACGCGGCGCTGGAAGTGCTCGCCGGAGCGTCAGATGAATAGGCTCCCATCCCCTGCGGACGCGGTGAATGCGACGGGCACCTCCTCGCGTCGGAACATTCGGCGGGTGTTGCTCGCGGGCGCGATCGCCATGGCGCTCAGCGGTTGCGTGTTCGGGCCGAAGTATCAGCGCCCCGACGTGCCGATGCCGCAAACCTGGCGCGCGCCGGCGGGTGAGGCGGCCAATGTGATCAATACCGCATGGTGGGAAGGCTTCCATGATCCGGCTCTCGATGCGCTGATCAAACAGTCCATCGACGCCAACAAGGATCTGTTGCAGGCCACCGAGCGCGTCAAGGAATTCGAAGCCAAGCTCAAGATCACCGGTGCCGACAGGTATCCGCAACTCCAGTACAACTCTTCTGCGGAGCGCGAGCACTACAGCGTCGAGCGTCCACAAACGCTGGGGATACTGAACGACCCGACCCAGAATGCCTTCGTGATCGGCACGGGCATCAACTGGGAATTCGATATCTGGGGCAAGATGCGTCGCGCCAACGAGGCGGCGCTCGCCGATCTGCTTTCGAGCGAATACGCCCGCCATGCGGTGATGCTCACCATCGTCAACAACGTGGCGACGAGTTATTTCGAGTTGCTGGCGCTCGATCACCACCTCAGGCTGGCCAAGCAGACGCTGAAGAATCGCGCCGATGCACTGAAGCTGATCAACACCCGCTACAAGGGCGGCTCCTCCAGCAAGATGGCCGTGCTGCAGGCCAAGTCGGCGGTGGACGAAGTCTGGGTCACCATCCCCGATCTGGAACGCCAGGTTGCCGTCCTCGAAAATGCGCTGTCGTTGCTGGTCGGCCGCAATCCGGGCGAAATCGCCCGTCTCGATGTCGATGACGAGCCCGCGCTGCCTGCCATTCCCGGCGGCGTGCCTTCGGATGTGCTGGCGCGCCGGCCCGACGTGCTCGAGGCCGAACAGAACCTGATTTCCGCCAACGCCAAGATCGGCGTGGCGAAAGCCGCTTTCTTCCCATCCATTTCGTTGACCGGCTTGCTCGGTTTCGCCAGCAGCGAACTCGACACATTGACCAAGCGCGACGCAGGCCAGGCCGCGATCGGCGTCGACCTGCTCGGTCCGATCTTCAGCGGCGGCAGGTTGAGCGGCCAGGTGCGTGAAGCCGAGGCTTACCAACGCGAGTTGTTGATCAAGTACCAGCAGACGGTGCAGGCCGCGCTGGGCGACGTGGATGACGCGCTGGTGTTCAATGCCAAAGCCAGCGAAGGCGCACTCCGCGGCGAAAGGCAGGTCCAGACCCTGACCGACCTCGTCAATCTCGCGCAGGTGCGTTATGACGGCGGCCAGTCCGACTACCTCGAAGTCCTTACGGCCGAACGGGATCTGTACAAGGCGCAAGCCGAGCAGGTCGACCGCCATCGCGATTCCTATCTCGCGTTGATTTCCGTGTACGCGGCGATGGGCGGCGGCTGGATGGTGGAGCAGGACAAACTGCGCGCCGGAGCGCCGCAAACCGCGCAGGCAGCCGCGCCTTCCACGGCGGTCGCGGCAGCCACGAGCAAGACAACCTCCGCCCCGGCGGAACCGGCTGATGCATCGACCATGGTGCAGCCGACCACGACGAATTCCCAGGAACACGTGCAATGAGCGAGCCCAGCAAGAAAGTCGCACTTCCCGCCTACCTCGTACGCCGCTGCGAAGCGTTTCGCATCACCAAAGGCGCCGAGCACAGCTACGTCATCCGGGACAAGGTCCAGAACAAGACCTGGGATTTCGATCCCTGGCAATTCTTCATCCTGGAAGTGTTGCCCGGCTGCGAGTCGATCGAGAAGCTCCAGTCGGTATTTCAGGATCGCTTCAATCGCCTGATCAGCAGGGACGAACTGGAGGAGTTCTTCGCCTCGATAGCCGATCGCCGCCTGTTCGACGAAACGGCGCTGCAGCATCCGCTGCTGTCGGTGTTCGCGCACAAGACCTACGACGTGGTGGATGGCAAGGCGGTGCCCAAGGCCTACACCTCGCTGTTCGGCCGCAGCGATGGATCCGCTGCGCCGGCGCTGGAGCCCAAGGCCGAAGCGACGGCCGAAGCGGCGCCGGAAGAAGAGGTCCTGCCCGCGGGCGTGCAGGACGTGCCCGGCGCGGATCGTCGGACGATGGAAAAGATGATCGATCTGTTCGACCCGCGCCCGATGCTGCGCGTGGTCGCGCCGATGCTGGCGTCGCTGCGCTACGCCATGTACGCGTTCCCCGCGTTGCTGGTCGTTTCCCTGCTGCTGCTGGCCGGGCACTGGCAATACTTCATGGCCGACCTCGGCCAGTTGCATCTCAAGGTGAGCCTTGGCGGGCACCTGCTGTTTTCGTTGCTGACGGTGAACCTTGCCTCGGTCATCCTGCGCGCCTGCGTCGCGCACAGCTACGGTGCGCAGGTCGAACGCATCGGCATCATGTTCTTCGTCGGTTTCGTGCCGCGCTTCGAGGTGGGCATCCGTCACCTCGACAAACTCAGCCGCGTCCAGCGCATGTGGTATCACGGCGGCAATCTGATCTTGCGCGGCCTGTTGCTGTCCATCGGCATCCTGATGTGGTTTTTCACCATCGACAGCGCCGGCGGCATCGGCAACCAGTTCGCCCTGATGCTGATACTGACCTGCTGGGGCAGCCTGGTGATCGAAACGGGCAACCCCTTCGTACGTGCCAGCACGTACTTCCTCCTGTGTGCCTATCTGGACGAGCCGAAGCTGCGCGCCAAGGCGCAGAAGGCGCTGATGAACAAGATCCACGGCAGCGTCTATCAGGCCTCCGACAGCAACATCCTGGCGATCTACGGTTTGGCGTGCACGGCCTACGTCACGCTGCTGACGGTATTCCTGACGCTGGGCCTGGGGCACTGGCTGTGGCGCGACCTGCACATCGGGATGACCGCGTTCGCGATCGCGGCGGCGATCTGCGGATTTGTGCTGTGGCGCAACTACAAGACGCTGAAAAAATACGGCGAGATCTATCACCGCACCCAGCAGTTCGATCGCTGGCGTTCGCGCACGCTGATCACCGAGGACCAGGCTGCGACCGAAGTCCAGGTGCAGAAGAAGCACTACTGGCGCTACGCCGCGCTGCTCGGCGTGCTGCTGCTCCTCCTCCTCCCGTATTCGTACGACATCAGCGGGGCCGTGCAGATCTATCCGCTGAACAAGCAGGTGATTTCCACGGACACGCCGGGGTTGATCAAGAATGTCTACTTCGACGGTGGCGAAACGATCAAGAAGGGCACCGTGATCGCGACGCTCGAGCACGACGATTATGCCGCCAAGGTCACGGTCGCCGACGCAGACATCGAGGCGCAGAAAGCGGTGGTGGCCGATCTGAAGTCGCGGCCGAAGCCGGAGGAAATCCGGGTTGCCGAGGAAGACCTGCGCGTCGCGCAGACACAGGCGCAGTTCAGCCGCGAGAAGGTGCCGCGCATGGAGAACCTCTACCGTCAGGGCGCGGTGCCGCTGGAGGAACTGGAAACCGCGCGCAAGCAGGCCGACACCGACGCACGCCAGGTGGACCAGAAGCAGGCCGCGCTGGCGCTCGCCAAGACAGGCCCCACCAAGGACGAGATCGCGGCAGCAGAAGCCAAACTGTCCAGCCTGCAGGCGGAGAAAGCGTTGTATCAGGGCAAGCTCGCGCGTACCACGCTGCGGATGCCGTTCGACGGCAACATTCTTACCCTGCACCTGAAGGACCGCGTCAACAGCTATCTGGATCAGGGCGCGCCTTTCGCCGCGGTGGAATACACCGGCGCGGTCACTGCGCAGATCGACATCGATGAGGCCGATCTGCAATACGTGAAGATCGGGTCCAAGGTGCGGCTGCACCCGACCGCATTCTTCGACCGCCAGTTCGAAGGCGTGGTGACCCAGATCGACCGCAATGTCACGACCAAGCCGTCCGGCACCTACGCGGCGGTAATCGCGACGTTCCAGAATCCCGACGGCGCGTTGAAAACCGGCATGACCGGCGAGGCGAAAATCGATGGCGAAGTCATGCCGGTGTGGAGCGCGTTCACGCAATCCATCCAGCATTTCTTCAAGGTCGAGGTCTGGTCCTGGATTCCGTGATGCAGGCCGGCCGCGATGGATATTGATACCGGCGGGATTTCCCGGCCCGCCGGCAGTGGAGGGGAGGATATCGGGATGACGAATCGCGCAACGCCCGGCCGGAATGATCCGGCGGTCGTCGCCAACTACTTCGCGACCATGCGTCATTTCCTGGAGACGCAGGGACGCGTGATGTCGGCGTGGATCGGCCGCGGCGCGGATGCGCGCGCGCGCGCGCAGGAAGGGCCGTCACGCGCGCCGGCGGAAAATCTTTCCGTCGCGAAATCGGGTACGCGCCATCCTTCGCCTGTACCGGCCCCGCCGACGCGCGTGGTACCCGTATCAACCGTCACCGCGTCGCTCGAACCTCCGGCGATCGTTCCGATGGTTCGCGAGCGGGCGACCGCGCCTGCCGTCGCCCCGGCGGCGAACCTGCCGGACGACCTGCAGGAGACGCTGCTCGGCATCGTCGAGGAGAAGACCGGGTATCCGCGCGACATGGTCGGCCTCGACCGGAATCTGGAAGCGGATCTCGGCATCGATTCGATCAAACGCGTCGAGATCGTCGGAACGCTGTTGCAGGGCCTGCCGGAAAACATGCGTGCGCGGCTCGTCGAGGTGCGCACCCGGCTCAATACCCAGTCGACGCTGGGCGGCATCCTTGAAATCATCCGTTCGGCGCAGGCGAACGGCGGAGAGTCTGCGCATGTCGTCGCACCGGTCGAACGAATCCCGGCCAAAACGGAAAACATGGTCGCGGCGCCTGCGCGTTCGGTGATGCGCGCATACGCAGAGCCGGCGCCGGAGAATGCCGCGCGCCGGCTCAACAGCGGAAGGTTCGTGCTGACGGCCGATCGCCTGCACGTGGCCGAAAAACTCTCATCGGCGCTGCGCGCGCGCGGCAACGAAGTCATCGTGATCGGGCAGGATGTATTGCAGAGCGAGGAAGCGCTGATCCAGCGCTGCCAAGCTTTGCGCGACGAAGCGAAAATCGCGGGCGTGGTGCATCTCGCGGCGCTGGGGCTTCCGGCGCTGAGCGCGGACGGGTCGCCCTCCGATTGGCGGCAGGCCTTGCGGCACAACGAGAAAGCCCTGTTCCTGCTGCTGCGCGAATTGTCTCCGCACCTCGCCGAAGATGCGCACGTGGTCGCCGCGAGCGATCTCGGCGGCAATTTCGGTCGCGACGGAAGCGCCGATGGCGAGTTGCGGATGGTGGCGGGCGCTGTCGGCACCTTGAAATCCTTCCGCAAGGAACACGAGAAGCTGCGCGTCAAGGCGGTCGATCTCGATCCATCACGTGCGGCAGATTCGCTCGTCTTCGACGTGCTGGCGGAAATCGAACTGGAAGGCGGCCGGCAGGAAGTCGGTTATCCGGCGGGACAACGCACCGTGTTCCGTACCGGGGCGGAATCCGTCGTTGCGGATCCGCAACTCGAAGCGGCATTGACCGACCTGGTGGTGCTTGCCACAGGTGGCGCGCGCGGCATCACCGCCGAAACGCTGCGCGGTCTGGCGCGTCCGGGCAATACCCTGATCCTGACGGGTCGCAGTCCGCTCGAAAACGAATCCGCGGAAACCGCGGCATTGGCGGATGCGACATCGCTGCGCGACCACTTCGTCGCCGAAGTGCGCGCTGGCCGCGCGAAGTGGAATCCGAAAGAAATCGGCAAGCGCGTGAGCAACCTGCTTGCGCAGCGCGAGATGCGCGCGAACATCGCAGATCTGGAAGCGGCCGGCGCCAAGGTCGAATACGTCGCGGTCGATGTCACCGACGAGCAGGGCGTGCGCGCGCTGGTGCAGGACATCGAGCAACGGCATGGCCCGATTTCCGGCGTGGTGCACGGCGCGGGCATCATCGAGGACAAGCTGCTCGCCGACAAGGCCAGCGACAGCTGGTCGCGGGTGGTCGAGACCAAGATCATCGGCCTGCTCCTGCTGCAGAAACATCTCGATCCGAAAGCGCTGAAGTTTTTCACCGTGTTCAGTTCAGTCGCCGGGCGTTACGGCAACAGCGGCCAATCGGACTATGCCTGCGCCAATGAGCTGATGAACCGCTTGTGCGTGGCTCTGCAGTCGCGCTGGGGCGAGCGCGTCGCGGTCAGCGCCCTGTGCTGGGGTCCGTGGGGCGCGACAAAATTCGGTGCTGGCATGGTGACGGCAGAAACCGAAGCCAAGTTCGCGCGCATCGGAGTCCGGCTCGTTTCAGCCGAACTCGGGCGCAAACTGTTCCGCGAGGAGTTGACGCGCGTCGCCGGCACGCCGGTCGAAGTGGTGTGCGGCGAGGCCGCGTGGGACACGCGCGAAGCGGAGCTGGGCGCCATCCCGCTGCAGGAAGGCGCGACCCCTGCGGAAACTTCCGTGCATGCAGGGAACGGCGAGCCGCTGCTGGGTACGGCGGTCACCCAGGCGCAACCCACCGGCGAACGGATCGTGACCGTCGATCTCGATCGTGCGCAACACCTTTATCTCGACGAACACGTGCTCGATGGCAAGCAGGTGCTGCCCGCCGCGGCAGCGCTGGAGATGCTGGCCGAAGCGGGACGTATGTTGTGGCCTGGCTGGCAGGTGGCCGAAGTGCGCGAGCACAAGCTGATGAAGGGCGTCGAGATGGACTCGCAGCCACGCCGGCTGCGGATCCTGATCCTGCCGCCGCCGTACGGCAGCAGCGAGGGTTTCGAGGTCACCGCGCAACTGCAGAGCGAATTCGCGCCCGGAAAGATGTTGACGCACTATCGTGCGGTGCTGCGCCTGGCGCAGGAACTGCCGGAGACAGCGCCGGCGGAACGCACGCGCCATGCGGAAAAATCGCTGACGGTGGCAAAAGCTTACGACGAGTGGTTGTTCCATGGCCCGCGTTTTCGGGTGATCGAGAAGATCGAGGGCCTGTCGCGCAGCGGAGCGGGCGCGCGCGTGCGCGTGTCGCATCCGCAACAGTGGCTCCGCGGGTGCGCCGCGAATGCGGCGTGGGTTTTCGATCCTGCTTTGCTCGATGCTGCCGCGCAGATGGCGTGGCTGTGGTCGCGCACGTTCCGTGACGAAGCGGCGTTGCCGGCGCGTTTCGGTCGCGTGGTGCGCTACCGCGCGCACTGCCCCGAGCGCATGCACATGGAATACGAGCGTATGGAAACCGCCGACCCCAGCCTGATTCGCGCCAATGTCACCTTCTTCGACGAACAGGGCGAACCGGTGATGGCGATCGAGGAGCTGGACAGCATCGCGAGCGCGGCTCTGAACCGCTTCGGCGGCACCGCGAGTGTCGCCCGCGGAGCGGTGGCATGAAGCGCGCGCAGACGCCACGCGAAGCCCCCGCACCGATCGCGATTATCGGAATGGCCTGCATTTTTCCGGAAGCGCCGGATCTTGCGAGTTTCTGGAACAACATCCTCAAGGGCGTGGATGCGATCAGCGAGCCGGTGCCGGACTGGGGCGCGGAACGTTATCTCGCAGCGGGCCGGATCCGCACCCAGCGCGGTGGCTTCCTGAAAGACCTCTATCGTTTCGATCCGCGCGAATTCGGCATCATGCCGAACTCTGTCGATGGCGGCGAAACCGATCAGTACCTTGCGCTGCGCGTCGCCCGCGATGCGCTGGCGGACTCGGGATACCTGCGGCCGGATGCGGATCATCGCGCCACCGGCATCGTGCTCGGCCACAGCGCGTATCTGCACCGCGGCCAGGTCACCGTCATCCAGAACAACATCGTGCTGGACCAGACGATGGACCTGTTGAGGACCGCGCTGCCGCACATGACCGATGCGGGCCTGGACGAGATCCGCGAAATCCTGCGCAGGAAGTTGCCGCCCACCACCGCGGACAATGCGCCGGGCCTGGTGCCGAACATGATGACCGGTCGCATCGCGAACCGGTTGAACCTGCGCGGCCCGAATTACGTGCTGGATGCAGCGTGCGCCTCGTCGTTGCTGGCGGTCGCCGCCGCGGCCGACGAATTGCGCAGCGGGCGCTGCGACATGATGCTGGCTGGCGGGGTCA
>DASXWZ010000275.1:0-1760 GCA_036503375.1 Rhodanobacteraceae bacterium
CGGAAATGCGAATGCGCTCCGGCTCGGACAATGTGTCGGCGAGTTCGCGAGCGCGTTCGAGCGTGCGGTTGGCCAGGACCGTTTCGCGCACGCCCGCATCCAGCAATGCAAATGCAACAGCGCGTGCCGCACCTCCCGCACCGAGCAACAGCACGCGACGATGATTCAATTCGATGCGATGACGCTCCCGCAGATCGCGAACCAGACCCGCACCATCGGTGTTGTGCGCTTCGATCACTCCATCGGGCTGTCGGGTCAACACGTTCGCAACACCGGCGCGCTGCGCCGCTTCCGTATGCTTATCGGCCAATTCGAACGCCAGCCGCTTGTCAGGCAGCGTGACATTCGCGCCGCGCCCGCCTCCGGCGAAGAACGCCTGCACGATCTCGTCGAACCGCTCCGGCGGCGCAGCGATGGCGGCGTATTCGACGTGCAGGCCGCATTGCGCGGCGAACACCGCGTGCAACCGCGGCGACAGCGAATGCGCGATGGGGTGGCCGAAGACGGCGAAACGCTGTTTCCCGCTCATTGTCGCAGGCAGTGAGATGCAACCCGCGCACGGTTCGCACACCCGATCAGGAGTGTGTCATGCAAACGCCGCGCGTTTCGAACCACCAGTCCGATGTCCTCACCCTTGCCGTTGCCACCTGGCTGGCGGCAGGCGTTGTCTTGCTGCTGCTCACGCCACTGCCCGCGCACGATACTCAGACCGGCTGGTCGACCGCCTTCTGGTTGTTGGCGGCACCCGCCGCGATGCTCGCGATCCGCTTCGCCCTGCAGGTCGATCACGCGCTCTCGCCCGTCCGCTTGCGCTCCATCCGGCGCAGGAATTCCTTCATGACCCGGAGGTAGAGTTCGCCGCCGAGATGCTCGTCCTCGACGCCCGCGTCGATCGACGGATTGTCGTTGACCTCCAATACCACCAGGCGATCGCGCGTCTGCTTGATGTCCACGCCGTAAAGGCCGTCGCCGATCGGTGCCGTGGCGCGCAACGCCAGTTTCATCACGTCCACGGGCGCTTCGTCCACCGCCAGCGTATCGGAGGCGCCGGACTTGGCCGTGCCGCGCGCGGCATGGTTGTAGATCTGCCAGTGACCGCGCGACATGTAGTAGCGGCAGGCATAGAGGGCTTCGCGGTTCAACACGCCCACGCGCCAGTCGAATTCGGTGTACAGGAATTCCTGCGCGATCAGCAGCGCTGTGCTCTGGAAAAGTTGCGTCGCGGCACGCTCCAGTTGCGCCACGTCGTCCACCTTGACCACGCCGCGCGAGAAGGAGCCGTCGGGGATCTTCAGCACCAGCGGGAATCCAAGCCGTTCCGGCAGCTCGCGCAATTGCTTCGGATCCTCGCGATAGAGGATTTCCGCGCGCGGCACGGCAATCTTGCGCGAACGCAGCAGATCGTGCAGGTAGATCTTGTTGGTGCACCGGAGGATCGAGGTCGGGTCGTCGATCACGACCATGCCTTCGCGCTCGGCCTTGTGCGCGAAGCGGTAGGTATGGTTGTCGGGCGCCGTGGTTTCGCGGATGAACAGGCCGTCGTATTCGGCCAGCCGCGTGTAGTCGTTCTTGCCGACGGGATCGACCTCGATCCCGAGTTCCTTGCCCGCCGCGATGAAGGCCTTCTGCGCGCGCGGATTGGAGGGTGGCATGGTTTCGGCCGGATCGATCAGCATCGCGACGTCGTAGCGGAACTGCCTGCGCGCACGCGGTTTGCGCCACAGGCGCTTGGTGAACGCATCCAGCGTCTGCGCGAATGC
>DASXWZ010000276.1:0-17610 GCA_036503375.1 Rhodanobacteraceae bacterium
CCATTGCCGAGATTGGCCACGCCGAAGAACGCGGGTCCGATCTTCAATTCCTGCGAATGCAGGTGCGCGGGATCGCCCAGCGAGCCGAAGAGCTGCAGGCCCGGCTGGAAGTTCTGGTGCAGGTTGTACTTCCACTGCGCCTGGTACTCGATCTCGTTGCGCGCATCGTCCTCGTCCTCGGGTGTGTCGAGCCGGCGCGCGAAATAGACATTGAGGTTGGCCTGCGACTTGCCCCATTCCCGCTGCAGCATCGGTCCCAGCTTCAATTCGTTCTCGTTTTCCAGCCGGTTGTGTTCCAGCTCGGCGAAAATGCCGGCGTCCAGCCAGTGCTCGCCGTGCTCGGTGAGCTGGAATATGTTTTCGAACTCGAATTCCTCCACGTGCGCCACGTTGCCGGGCGTCTGCGAGTATTCGGCTTCCACCTCGACGCCCCAGCGTGGCATCAATCCGTAGCCCACGGCGAGTTTTGCGGCGCGCTCGCCCTCCTGATCGTTGCCCCAGTCCTGCACGCCGGCTTTCAATTCCAGCTCCCATTCGCGGTAATCCACGATCGGGGAATAGATGGTGGAGGCCGGTCCCGCATGCGCGCGTTGCGCCACGCCGGCGAATGCGGCCAGTCCGATCGCGATGAGGACCGCGGACTTTTCGGGCGGATGTGTCACGGGATGTTCCTTCTGTCATGTTCCGGGCTCGCATCGGAGTTCGAGGCGCGCAAATCTCCACCCCGTTGCCGGAACAGCGGGTAATCCAAACTCGGGCAAAAAAACTCAGGCGGTGCTGTGCGTCGTCCCGACCGCGGTACGCGCCGGGTGCGGCGAAGCGCGTTTGCTCCAGCGCATGCCGATCACCAGCGCGACCACCACCGTCAGCCAGAACACGATCTGTATGCCGGCGGGATGCGCGTCGTAGCCGATCAGGATATGCAGCGCCTGCCCGATCACCGAGCCATTGGTGAGCAGCCAGTCACTGTTCCAAATCTGCGAGCCCAGCGCGGGCAGCCAATTGGCCTGCACCAGGAAACGCGCAGCGGTGGACGCGAGGCCCGCTGCCAGCAACACCAGCATCCAGTTGGTCGCGGTGAAGAAGTAGCGCAACGGGATGCGCAGCAAGCCGAAATACAGCGCGAACCCGACCGCAACGCCGCCGATCAGGCCGAGAGGAATGCCCGTGACCAGCCCGCCCACGCCGGCGCCACCCGCGGCCATGCCGTAAAGGAACAACACGATCTCCGAACCTTCGCGCAGCACCGCCAGCGCCACCACCGCGAACAGCATCGTCAATGAACTCGATCCGGCTTTCACCGCGCCACCCACGCTTCGCATGTGCTGCACCAGTTCGCGCGCGTGGCTCGACATCCAGATCACATGCCAGGCGATCATCAGCACCGCCGCGAACAGCACGCAGGCGTTGAACAGCTCCTGCCCGGAACCATTGACAGCTTCGGCGATCGCACCGGCGCACAGCGCGACGAGGATCGCGCCCAGCGCGCCCAGCGCGATGCCGCCACCGATGTAGACACCGCGCCGCGCAACGCCGCGCGTGGCCGCCGCAACGATGGAGACGATCAGCGCGGCCTCGAGGACCTCGCGGAAAACCAGCAGGGCGACGCCGAGCATGTGCCTACTCCGATGTGCTCATTCCACTGCACTCATTCGACGATCAGCACACCCTGTCCGGTGTCCTGGTGGAAATCGTCGAAGAACTTGTAACGGCCCTTGTCCAGCGGTCCGATGAAAACCGTGGCCTCTCCGCCCGGCAGCACGATCTTCTCGCGATTGAAGTCGCTGCTCTCGAATTCGGACGGCGTGGCGTCCTGGTTGTACACCAGAACCTTGAATTTGGTCCCGGCCGGCACGGTCAATTGCGTCGGCTGGAATTTGTGATCCTTGATCGTCAACTTGTACTGAGGCATGTCGGCTGCCATGGCCGTGCTGGTCAGCAGCGCGAATGCGAGGACGGCGAGGGTGCGATGAATCATCGGGCGGGCTCCGGATCTCCGTAAATAATAATGGTTCTCATTTGTGTCCGCAATGCCCGCGGACACCGGGCTTCTGGCGGTTATGATTGGCCGCTCCAGCCCGAGGCGCCACGCGATGTCCGACTCCGTGCTGCTGGCGCGCCGCGGCGCGCTGGCCGAAATCACGCTGAACCGCCCGGACGTGCACAACGCCTTCGACGACGCGCTGATCGCTGCGTTGCAGTCCGCCCTCGACGAAACCGCAAACAATGCGTCGGTGCGTTTTGTGTTGCTGACCGGCGCCGGCAAGAGTTTTTCCGCAGGCGCGGATCTGAACTGGATGCGCGGCATGGCCGCCGCCAGCGAGGCGGAAAATCTCGCCGATTCGCTGCGCCTCGCGAAGCTGCTGCGCACGCTGAACTTCTTTCCCAAGCCCACCATAGCCCGCGTCAATGGCGCGGCCTACGGCGGCGGAGTGGGATTGATCGCGGCGTGCGACATCGCCATCGGCGTGCACGGTGCGAAGTTCGCCTTGAGCGAAGTGAAGCTCGGCCTGGTGCCGGCGGTCATCTCACCCTATGTGATCGCCGCGATCGGCGCGCGCCATGCGAGGCGGCTGTTTGTCACCGGCGAAATTTTCGAAGCGAAGCGGGCCGGGGAAATCGGTTTGCTGCATGAAGTCGTTGCACCGGAAGCATTGGACGCCGCGGTCGATCGCGTGCTGCATTTTCTTGCCAAGGGCGGTCCGATCGCTCACCGCGAAGCCAAGCAGCTTGCTTTGCGCACGGCCGGCATCGCGCCGGAAGCAATGGAACTCATCGACGCGCGGAACGCGGAATTGATAGCGCAGTTGCGCGTGTCGCGCGAAGGGCAAAAGGGCCTGTCGGCATTTCTGGACAAGCGCGCCCCGGATTGGAACAGCAACGTAAAGACGCCGTGATCAACATCGAAGCGTCGTCCACGCAGTGGAGGAATCATGCCGATTCGTGTACTCAATATTGAAGACGTGCAGTTCAGCGATCTTGCCGAAATGTCGCGGCAAATGGGCGAAGAGCTGCCGCAGGAGCGATTCGGCGGCCGCCGGGGAATGGTGGGGCGCAAAATAGGCGCGCAGAGGCTCGGCTATAACGTGACTGTCGTGACGCCGGGCAAGCGCGCCTTCCCGTTCCACAATCATCGTGTCAACGAGGAAATGTTCTTCATCCTGGAGGGCGAAGGCGAGTTGCGTGCGGGAGCGGAAACCTTGCGTGTCCGCAAAGGCGACTTCGTCGCCTGCCCGCCGGGAGGCATGGACACAGCGCACCAGTTCGTCAACACCGGCAATGCAGAGTTGAAATATCTGGCGGTGAGCACGCTGCAAAGCCCCGACATCTGCGAGTATCCGGATTCGGGCAAATTCGCGGTCCGCGGCCCCGATGACTTCCAGCACATCGGCCTTGCGGCGGACAAGGTCAGTTACTGGCGCGGCGAGTGACGGCATGTTCGAAACCGTTCTGATAGCCAACCGCGGCGAGATCGCCTGCCGCGTGATTCGCACCTGCCGCAGACTCGGCATCCGCAGCGTGGCCGTGTATTCCGAAGCCGACGCCAACGCGCGACACGTGCGCATGGCCGATGTCGCATTTCCGATCGGCGGACCGCGACCTGCGGATTCATACCTGCGTGCCGACGTGATCCTCGAGGTAGCAAAAAAATCCGGCGCGCAGGCGATCCATCCCGGCTACGGTTTTCTTTCCGAGAACGCTGGGTTCGCACGCGCTTGCCGCGACGCCGGCGTGGTGTTCATCGGGCCCAAGCCGGAGAGCATCGAGGCCATGGGTTCCAAGGCCGAAGCCAAGGCGCTGATGGAAAAACACGGCGTGCCGCTGGTGCCCGGTTATCACGGCGAAGACCAGAACGGGAAGACGCTGCTGGCGCACGCGAAGACGATCGGCTTTCCGCTGATGATCAAGGCGGCGGCCGGCGGCGGCGGCAAGGGCATGCGCATCGTTCGCTCCGAAAAGGAATTCGACGCTGCGCTGGCTTCCGCGCAGCGCGAAGCGCAAGGCGCCTTCGGCGATACGCGCATGATCCTGGAGCGTTACATCGAGCATCCGCGGCATATCGAGTTTCAGGTGTTCGGCGACACCCACGGCAACGTGATTCATCTGAACGAACGCGAATGCTCGGCGCAGCGCCGCTACCAGAAAGTGCTGGAGGAAACGCCCTCGCCTTTTCTCGACGATGCGCGTCGCGCAGCAATGGGCGCGGCGGCGGTCGCCGCGGCGAAGGCGGTGGACTACGTCGGCGCGGGTACGGTGGAGTTCATCGTCGGCGCGGACGGCGACTTCCATTTCATGGAAATGAACACGCGACTGCAGGTCGAGCACCCCGTCACCGAGGAAACACTCGGGCTGGATCTTGTCGAATGGCAGTTGCGCATCGCTTGCGGCGAGTCGCTGGCGGGCTTGGAAAAGCCCTCCCCTTCAAGGGGCGAATCGGCGCGCTTGCGAACCACAGGTTCGCGCGCCGATGAGCGCCCGAAGCAGGAGCGGAGGGCCGGGTTGCTTGGCGAGGACAGGACGTCCGAGCCTAGCAACGTGGGTGGAGATGGTGTTTTACAGGCACGCGGCCACGCGATCGAAGTGCGTCTTTACGCGGAAGATCCGGAACAGAATTTCCTGCCGGGCTCCGGGCGGATCGAAACACTCGTCCTGCCCGCGCCCTCGCGACACGTGCGCATCGATGCCGGCGTGGACCCCGGCGACAGCGTCTCCATCTTCTACGACCCGATGATCGCCAAGCTGATCGTGTGGGACGAAGATCGTCCACGCGCGCTGGCGCGCATGCGCGAAGCGCTGGCGCAATGCGAAGTGGTCGGACCCAAATCCAACATCACGTTTCTCGAACGGCTGGTGCGGCATGCGGCGGTCGTCGAAGGCACGATCGATACCGGTTATCTGGACCGTCACCTCGACGAGTTCCTCGCCAGCGACGCGCCGCCCTCGCCCGCAGCATTGTTCGCGGCGGCTACGGCCGTGCTGATCGACCAGGAGCGGAGTGCGCGCGAAACGGCGCGTTCAAGCATGGATCCGCACTCTCCCTGGGCAGTCGCCGATGGTTGGCGCATCGGTCACGCCGGCAAGCGGATCGTGGCGCTGGCGCTACGCGGGCGGCGCCATGAGATCGAGGCGCGCGGCCACGGTGGCGACTACGACCTGCGGCACGAAGCCGACCGATGCGCCGTTCGGCACGCACGGATCGAAGGCGAATGGTTGAGCGCGCAGTTCGATGGCGAAGCCGGGCGCGTGCGCACCGCCATCGACCCCGCGCACGTGCGCGTGCATGTCGACGGCAATGCACGCGAGGCGTTCGTCCGCGCAGCCGCGTTCGCTTTCGAAACGCAAACCGATCAAGGCGGTGATCGCGTGATGGCACCGATGCCCGGCCGCGTCGTGCTCGTCAAAGCCAGGGCCGGCGATGAAGTACAGAAGGATCAGGAACTGCTGGTGATGGAAGCGATGAAGATGGAGCTCACCTTGCGTGCGCCGCGCATGGGCAAGATCGAATCCGTGGGCGCCGCCGAAGGCGATTTCGTCGAGGCGGACGCAGTGCTGGTGCGGCTGGCGTGGGGCGAACCGGCATGATCGCAACAGTCTGGCGATTCCGGGTGAGACCCGAAGCGGTAGAAGCTTTCGAGCAGGCATACGGCCCGCGCGGAGACTGGGCGCAATTGTTCGCGCGGGGCGAAGGCCACGCTGGCACGGAACTGCTCAAGCTCGATGGACAATCCGCGCAATACCTGACGATCGATCGCTGGCGCGACCTCGAGCGTTTTGAACGCGCGAAGGCGCTGCTGGCCGCCGAATACACCGAGCTTGATCGGCGCTGCGAAGCCTACACATCGGAAGAAACCTGGCTGGGAATCTACGGCATCGTCGAATGACACCTGCATCCGTCCTTCCGTCTTCCGTCCGCATCGTCGAGGTGGGCCCGCGCGACGGCCTGCAGAACGAGAAGACGATCATTCCCACGGCCGTCAAGATCGAATTGATCGACCGGTTGTCCGCCTGCGGCTTGCGCACCATCGAGGCGACCAGCTTCGTCAGTCCCAAATGGGTGCCGCAACTGGCGGACGCCGAAGAGGTGTTCACTGGCATTCGCAGGCGCGAAGGCGTGGGTTACCCGGTGCTCGTTCCCAACGAGCAGGGTTACGAACGGGCGCGCGCCGTCGGTGCGAACGAGATCGCCGTGTTCACCGCGGCGTCGGAAACATTCAGCCGCAAGAACACCAACGCGTCGATCGACGAATCGATCGAGCGGTTCGTGCCGGTGATGCAACGCGCGGCCGCCGACGGCGTGCGCGTGCGCGGCTACGTTTCCACCGTACTGGGTTGCCCGTACCAGGGCGAAGTGCCGCTGGACGACGTGGTGCGCGTTTCGAAAAAGCTGCACGGACTCGGCTGCGCCGAGATTTCGTTGGGCGACACGATCGGTATCGGAACGCCCGACAAGGCGCGCGCGATGCTGCGGGCGGTGGCGGCCGAAGTGCCGATTGGCGCGCTGGCGGTGCATTTCCACAATACCTACGGCCAGGCGCTGGCGAACATCCTCGCCTGCCTGGAAGAAGGCGTGAACGTGGTGGACAGCGCGGTGTCCGGCGCGGGCGGCTGCCCGTTCGCACCGGGCGCGACCGGCAACGTCGCCACCGAAGACGTGGCGTACATGTTGAACGGCATGGGCATCGACACCGGCGTCGACCTGCGACAGTTGATCGAAACAGGGCGATGGCTCGCCTCGCAACTCGGTCACCGCACCACCAGCAGTGTGGTACTGGCGAGCAAGGATTGAAGATGGCGGGAGATTTCCTGATCCGCCCAATGGAGCCGCGCGACGATGCGGCCATCGCACACATCATCCGCAGCGTGATGCCTGAATTCGGTGCCAGCGGGCCGGGTTTCGCGATCCATGATGCGGAAGTGGATGCGATGCACGCGAGCTACTCGCAGCCACGCAGCGCGTATTTCGTGATCGAATCCGGCGGCCGCGTTCTGGGCGGCGGCGGCATCGCGCCGCTGATCGGCGGCGACGCCGAGGTATGCGAACTGCGCAAGATGTATTTCCTGCCCGAAATGCGCGGGCGCGGCGCGGGACGCGCCCTGATGCAGCGATGCCTAGACGCCGCGCGCGATTGCGGTTTCCGCCGCTGCTACATCGAGACCCTGACCGGCATGGATACCGCGCAGGCGCTGTACGCGAAGTCCGGGTTCACGCCACTGCCGGCTCCGCTCGGCGCCACAGGACACCACGGCTGCAACAAGTTTTTCATCCGCGACTTGTAGCCGGCGTTGCTAGAATGCCGCGTTCGCTTGCGGAGAATTCCATGCAACTCGATCAGGTCAAGGCCATCATCACCGGCGGGGCGTCCGGGTTGGGACAGGCGGTTGCGAAGCGTCTGGCGGCCAAAGGCGGCAAGGTCGCGCTGTTCGACGTCAACGACGAAAAGGGCCAGATCGCCGCCAGGGAGCTGGGCGGAGATGCGCGTTTCTTCCGCACCGACGTCACTTCAGAAAACGAAGTCGTGGCCAACGTCGCGGCAGCGCGCGATGCGATGGGCGGACTGAACGTGGTCATGAACTGCGCCGGCATCCTGGGTTCCGGCCGCGTGCTCGGCAAGGAAGGACCGATGCCGCTGTCGCAATTCCAGACCACGGTGATGGTGAACCTGGTCGGCAGCTTCAATGTCGCCAAGGCCGGCGCCGCGCTGATGCAACAGAACGACGCCGGCGAAGACGGCGAACGCGGAGTCATCGTCAACACCGCATCGGTCGCGGCTTACGAAGGCCAGATTGGGCAAGCCGCTTATTCGGCCTCCAAGGGCGGCGTGGTCGGCATGACGCTGCCGATGGCGCGCGAGCTGGCGCGTTTCGGCATCCGCGTGGCGACCATCGCACCGGGGATTTTCTGGACGCCCATGGTCGACAGCATGTCGGCGGAAGTGCAGCAATCGCTTTCGGCTTCGATCCCCTTCCCTTCGCGCCTGGGCAAGCCGGAGGAATTCGCGGAAGCTGTCGCCTTCATCCTGGTCAATCGCTACATCAACGGCGAGACGATCCGGCTGGATGGCGCGGTGCGATTGGCCGCCAAATGAGAGCTTCCGACATCAAACGCGGCAACGTGGTCGAGCACGATGGTGCGGTCTATCAGGTCCGCGACATCGAGCGCAGTGCGCCGACCGCGCGCGGCGGCAACGTCACGTTCCGCTTCACGCTCTACTCGATTCCGGGCGGTCGCAAGTTCGATCTCAGCCTGCGGGCCGATGACGAGCTGCGCGAAATCGAGCTGACACGCCGCGCGGTCAACTTCTCCTACAAGGACGGCGAGGCATTCGTATTCATGGACGCCGAAGACTACGCGCAATACGCGCTCGATCCGGAAACCGTCGGCGAGAACGCCGGCTACATCGTCGAAGGCACGGAAGGCTATTACGTGCAACTGATAGACGATGCGCCGGTCGCACTGCAGGTCCCTTCCAGCGTGGCGCTTGCGGTGGTGGACACCGCGCCCGAGTTGAAGGGCGCCAGCGCGACCAAGCGCACCAAGCCCGCGAAGCTCGAAAGCGGAGTGGAAATCCAGGTGCCCGAATACATCCGTACCGGCGAGAAGGTGTGGGTGAATACCAGCACCGGCGAGTTCAGCGGCAGGGCCTGACGTTCTCCATACTTGCCCAAACATGCCGCCCTCGCGTAGGCTCGGCCCGCTGCGATGCCGGATGCGCCGCACGACGATCACCTCAACACACCGCGCACCACCCTCGGGGAGAACGCAATGATCTTCTGGCGCATCAAGCCGCTCGACCAGATCCTCGCCACCGCGGAAAAGAAATCGCTGAAACGGCAATTGGGGCCGATCCAGCTCACCCTGCTCGGCATCGGCGCGGTGATCGGCACCGGAATCTTCGTGCTGACCGCCGAAGCCGCGCAGAAGGCCGGCCCGGCAATGATGCTGTCCTTCGTCATCGCAGCGGTGGTGTGCGGACTGGCCGCGCTCGCGTACGCCGAGCTGGCCGCGATGGTGCCCGTTTCAGGTTCCGCCTACACGTACACATACGGGGTAATGGGCGAACTGATCGCATGGATCGTCGGCTGGGCACTGGTGCTGGAATACGCGATTGGCGCGACGGCGGTGTGCGTGGGCTGGTCGGGTTACGTCAATGGTCTGCTCAACAGCGGCATCTTCGGCCTGGTGACGCCGGGCAAGTTGTCGTTGCCGGTTTGGCTGCAGACGGGTCCGTTCCTCGGCGGCGGATTCAATCTGCTCGCATTTTTGATCGGGCTCGCGGTGACATGGCTGCTGGTGATCGGGACTTCCAAGAGTGCCCGCGTCAACGCGGTACTGGTCGCGATCAAGATCATCGCGCTGACTGGATTCATTGCGCTCTCGCTGCCGGCAGTGAAGAGCGTCAACTTGCATCCGTTCCTGCCCAACGGTTGGGGCAGCCCGACCGGCGGCGTGGGGGTGCTGGGTGCGGCAGCTTCGATTTTCTTCGCCTACGTCGGCTTCGACGCGGTTTCCACCGCGGCGGAAGAAACCAGGAACCCGCAACGCAATATTCCGATCGGACTGATCGCCGCGCTGACGATCTGCACCATCTTCTATCTGCTAGTGGGCTACGGCGCCGCCGGATCGGTCGGCGCGCAACCGATGCTGGACGCCAGCGGCGTGGCGCTGGATCCGGGCACGCCGGCCATGGCGGCCGCCTGCCAGGGCTCACAGGCGCTGGTGTGCAGCAATGAACCCCTGGCGCACGTGATCCGGGTGCTCGGGTTCCCGCAGGTCGGCAATCTGATAGCGCTCGCGGCGATCGTTGCCCTGCCCTCGGTGATTCTGATGATGATGTTCGGCCAGACCCGCATCTTCTTCACGATGGCGCGCGACGGATTGCTGCCGGAAAAATTCTCCAGCGTACATCCCCGCTTCTTCACCCCGCACGTGATCACCTACCTGACCGGGATCGTGGTGTCGCTCTGCGCCGCGCTCTTCCCGGTGGGCAAGCTCGCGGATACGTCGAATGCCGGCACCTTGCTGGCGTTCGCGATGGTTTCGATCGGCGTCATGGTTCTGCGCAGGCAGCAACCGCAGCGCCCGCGTCCGTTCCGCACGCCGATGGTGTGGATCGTCTGCCCGCTCGCGGTCGCAGGGTGCATCCTGTTGTTCGTGAACCTCAGCAACGTCGCCAAGGGCGTGTTCGCGGTCTGGGCGGCCATCGGGCTGATCCTCTACGGCCTGTACGGCTACCGCCGCAGCCAGCTTTCTCCCGAGGGCATTGCCCGTTCTCTGGAAGACGTCGTCTGACATCCGGAGCCGGCGTCGATGCCGGCTTCACTTCGGAATTCATCATGTTCCAGCAACTGCTCGCCCGAAAAGTCGATTTTCCCGACGAAAGCCACGGCGCAGGCCTGAAACGCACGCTGGGACCCGGCGCGCTGACCGCACTCGGCATCGGCGCGGTGATCGGCAGCGGTATCTTCGTGGTGACCGGTCAGGCCGCGGCACTACATGCCGGCCCGGCGGTGGTGCTCTCGTTCGTGCTGGCCGCGATCGCCTGCGGATTCACCGCACTGTGCTACGCCGAATTCGCCACGCTGATTCCGATGTCGGGCAGCTCGTATTCCTACGCCTACGCCACGCTCGGCGAGCTGGCCGCATGGTTCATCGGCTGGAACATGGTGCTGGAATACGGCGTCTCGGCTTCGGCCGTTGCCGCGAGCTGGACGGGTTACTTCACCAGCCTGCTCGCGCATGTCGGCATCCACCTGCCCGCGGCGCTGACCAACGCACCGGTGACTTTCACCAATGGCGAGCTCGAGGCGACAGGCGCGCTGTTCAACCTGCCCGCCGTCGGAATCGTGTTGGCGCTGACCTGGTTGTGCTACGTCGGCATCCGCGAGTCCAGCGGTGTGAACGTGGCGATGGTCATTCTGAAAGTCGCGCTGGTGATCCTGGTGATCGCCGCGGGCGTGCACTACGTCAATACCGATCTGTGGCATCCCTTCATCCCGGTGCAGCAGGGGCCGGAAAAGTACGGCTGGGACGGCGTGCTGCGCGGCGCGGCCATGGTGTTCTTCGCTTACATCGGGTTCGAGACGACTTCCACCGTCGCGCAGGAAGCGAAGAATCCGCAGCGCGACCTGCCGATCGGCATGATCGGTTCGCTCATCATCTGCACGATCCTGTACGTCGCCATGTCGGCGGTGATGGTGGGGCTGGTGTCCTATGCCGATCTGGGCACCACCGATCCGGTGGTGACCGCAATCGCGGGCCATCCGCAACTCAACTGGCTGCGCTGGATCGTGGAAGTCGGCGCCATGATCGGACTGGCTTCGGTGGTGCTGTGCATGATCATCGCGCAACCTCGCATTTTCATGATCATGGCCGGAGACGGCATGTTGCCGCGCGTGTTCACCCGGATCCACGCGAAGTACCGCACTCCTCACATCAACACGGTGATCACCGGCTTGGGCATCGCCCTGCTCGCGGCGCTGCTGCCGCTGGATGTGCTCTCCGACTTCGTGTCGATGGGCACGCTGATCGCATTTCTGGCGGTGTGCCTGGGCGTACTGATCCTGCGCCGCACCGATCCCGACAAACCACGCACCTTCCGCGTGCCCTTTGCGCCCGTAATTTGCACGCTGGGGATTCTCAGTTGTCTGGTGCTGTTGGCGCAAATGGCCTGGTACAACTGGACATTGATGGTCGTCTGGACGGTGATCGGTTTTGCGATCTATTTCGGCTATGGGTATCGGCACAGCCGATTGCACCGCCAGCCCGTTTCGCCGTCGGATTCCGTACGCAAAAGTACGGTCTGAATAGAGCACGAATCCGCCTGAGGTTGACAACCCAAGCCGCTGTTCTCAAAGACGTTAAATAGTTGTTTTTGTGGACAGCACAATTGCATTTGGTCACCCGCCCGGCCCGCGATATGATCCATCCTCCGCGGGCTTTCCCATTGGCAGTGGACCCCGGATAGTCGCCCGGTGCGGCAGGCGTCGTCAGCTCCTCGCCTGTCGCATCCGGGCGATTGTTTTTCGGTTTACCAGTGCGAACGCCCCTGTTTGCCTAGCCAGAAGCCTTGCGTGGATGGAACTCTGATCGCCCCGCTCGTTTCACAAGGCGGCCATCCATGGCCGCACTTTTCAACGACGCGCTTCGAAGGATGTTGAGGTGAGCCCGTTTTCAGCAACCGCTCACGCTTTCGCCGAGTACCCCGCGCACCATCCTTTCGCTGCCACGGATTTGCCCGGATACAACGAGCATGGTCCGTACGCCTGACCGCTCGTGCCCGAGAAGAATCGGCAGCCAGCGCACTCCTGGCCTGCCTTGTGCGGGGCCGGGGCCTTCGTCGCATCTTCCGTGTAATGCAATGCCTTCGCGGTCGGATCCGCTTCGGTCAGGTGCGGCAGGTCGGCGGCAAGCGCGCGCCGCGGCAAGGTGCCCAACAGCAATGCCGAACCCGCGATGCCACCCATCAGCGAAAGAAATCTGCGACGGGACGATTGAATGCGTTCTTTCATAGATATTCTCCGGAAGCAAAAACCCACCCACCTACATCCTACTCTGAGCGGCCCGATGCGGCGCGTCCACGCGTGTTACATTCAGCCGCATGAACAGACGTGTGGCCGCCACGCACAAGCCGGCGGAGATGGATGCCCGACTGTCCGCTGCTGCTCAGGAGATCGCACGCGTGGGTGCGGAACTGGCTGCGCTCGGTTGGACGCCCGCTACCAGCAGCAACTTCTCGACGCGGCTGGACGACGAGCACGCCGCGATTACCGTTTCCGGACGCGACAAGGGTGCCCTCGAATCGGACGACATCATGGTGGTCGACATGGAAGGGCGTGCGGTCGGCACGGCCCTGCGTCCTTCGGCGGAAACCGCGCTCCACACGCAGGTCTACCGGCGCTTTCCCGACGCGGGCGCGGTGTTGCATACGCATTCGCGCAACCAGACCGTCGCTTCGCGGCTGTTCGCCGCGGCCGGCGTGATCAAATTGGCCGGCTACGAATTGTTGAAGGCGTTCACCGGCCATGTCACGCATGACACAACGCTGGAAGTGCCGGTATTCCGCAACTCACAGGACATGCCCGAACTGATGGCGCGGGTGGATGGCTGGCTGGAGGCGGGCAAACCACTGCGCGCTTATCTGATCGACGGCCACGGCGTTTACACTTGGGGCCGCGACATGGACGAAGCAAAGCGGCATCTGGAGGCACTGGAATTCATGCTCGCTTGCGAACTCGATCTTCGGAGACTCGGCGGATGAGCCGTTTGCGTATTTTCGACGAGCGCCAAGGCGAAACGCCGCTGCAAGTGGTGGATGACCACGGGCAGATAGCGCACGAACTGGGCAAGGTCGGCGTGCGGTTCGAACGCTGGCAAGCGTCCTCGCCGATCGTTCCGGGCGATCCGCAGGAAAAGGTCATCGATACCTATCGCGCGGACATCGAACGCCTGCGGCGCGAGCACGGCTACCAGGCCGTGGATGTGATCTCGCTCTCCGCCGACCACCCGCAGAAAGACGCGCTGCGGCAGAAATTCCTCAATGAACACACCCATGCGGAAGACGAGGTGCGTTTCTTCGTCGCCGGCGAAGGCCTGTTCACGCTGCACATCGGCGATCGGGTATACGAGGTGCTGTGCACCCAGGGCGATCTGATCGGCGTGCCCGATGGCACCCGGCATTGGTTCGACATGGGGCCGAACCCGGGCTTCGTCGCGATCCGGCTGTTCACCAATCCGGAAGGCTGGGTGGCGCAGTTCACCGGCAACGAAATCGCGCGGCGATTCCCGCGTTTGCAGAACTGATCCGGGGGCGATCATGTCATACATCCAGCAATCGCTCGCGCCGGGCGAGAAGATCGTGGCGCTGTTCCACTTGCACTGGCTGGTCTGGCTGCGGATGTGGGTGGTGCTTGTGCTCGGCGCGGTCATTGTGGCCGCGCTGCTGTGGCTGGAATTCTCCGCCGCCGAAGGAACCGGCCGCGGTTTCGGCTGGGCCGCCCTGGTCGTTGCGGTGGTCACATTCTTCCTTGCACTGTATGAATGGCTGATCCTGCGCTCCATAGAACAAGGCGTGACCAACCATCGCGTCATCCGCAAGACCGGCATAGTCAGCCGCTCGTCCACCGAGCTGCGGCTCGCATCGATCGAAACGGTGGACCTGAAGCAATCCTTCTGGGGCCGCATCTTCCGGTTCGGCAACATCGAGATCACAGGTCGCGGCGAGACGGCGATGTTCCTGCAGCGCCTGGCCGACCCTATCGGCGTGAAGCGCGCCATCGAAACGGCCTATTCGCAATACGCCGAAGGCATGCGCGCAGGTGCGACGGCGTGAGTGCAGGCATCGAAGCCATCCTCACGGACATCGAAGGCACTACCAGTTCCATCGCCTTCGTCAGGGACGTGCTGTTTCCCTATTCGCGCGAACGCCTGCCGGACTTCATCGAGGTGCACGCCGATGATCCCGAAGTACGGCGTTGCCTGCGTGAGGTCGCGCGTGAAGCAGGCGCTGCAGAGGACGGCGATCGTCGCGTCGTCCTGGAAACGCTGTTGCGCTGGATCGAGGAAGACCGCAAGGCCACGCCTCTCAAGGCCCTGCAGGGCATGATCTGGAAGGATGGCTACCAACGCGGCGCCTACCGCGCCCACCTCTACCCGGAAGTCGCGGCGAAGCTGCGCGAATGGAAAGCGCGCGGCTTGCGGCTGTACGTGTATTCGTCCGGTTCCGTGCAGGCGCAAAAGCTGTTCTTCGGCTACTCGGAGGCTGGCGACCTCCTGCCGTTGTTCGATGGATTCTTCGACACCGAAATCGGCGGCAAGCGCGAACGCGGCGCGTATTTGCGCATCGCGGAGGCGATCGGATTGACGCCGGATCGGCTCATGTTCCTGTCCGATATCGAAGCCGAACTGGATGCCGCGCGCGGCGCGGGCATGCGCACGGCGCAAGTCTGCCGTCCACCCGAACGATGCCGGCCGGACGCGAAGCATCCTTGCGTGACCGATTTCGGCTCGATTGTCATCTGATGCGTACCGCGCTGATCGCCCTGCTTGCATTCGTTCTCGGCGCCGGCATGACAGCGGCTTTTTACGCGAATCGCCGCGATCCCCATTCGCGTATGGCAGTACCAGCCGCCGCGCCATCGAAGCCTACGAGCTCGATTGCCCCGCCCCACCGCAAACCGCTGCTGGACGCCGAATCGCCGCCTTCGCTGTTGCCCGATCGCGACTGGCCGCGCAACGCACCCACGCCCGAGCAGGTGATTTATGCGCAGGCCGATCTGCTGGACAGGGCCGTCGCGCAACTGAAGCCGCGCACGCCCGGCAAGGTCAATCTTTACGCGATCGCCTTCGCCGGGGACGGCAGCGAGAACGTGTTCCGCAACGAGGCCGAATACTTCGAGAAACTCTTTTCCCGCCGCTTCGACTCGGCCGGCCACGTGATCGTGCTGGAAAACAATCCGGCCGCGCTGGATGCCCGGCCGTTGGCCGACTGGAGCAATCTGGAATCCGCACTGGACGCGGTCGCCGGGAAGATGGATGTCGATCAGGACATCCTGCTGCTGTACCTCACTACGCACGGCAGCGAGGACCACACGCTGCTGGTGGACATGGATCCGCTGCCGCTCGACCAGATCGGTGCGCACGACCTGCCAGGCATCCTCGCCGAACACCCGTTCAAATACAAAGTCGTGGTCGTCAATGCCTGTTATTCCGGCGGCTTCATCCCATCCCTGCACGATGCCGGCACGATGGTGATCACCGCCGCGCGCAGCGACCGTTCCTCCTTCGGGTGCGGCGAACAGTCGCAACTCACCTGGTTCGGGCACGCTTTCCTGGTGGATGCCTTGAACCGCGATGCAAATTTTGCGCAGGCATTCGAAGATGCGCGCGCCGAAGTGGCGCTATGGGAAAAACGCGAACACTACACGCCCTCCGAACCGCAGATTTCCATCGGACCCGGCATCCCGGGACAGCTCGCCAGGTGGCGTGCAGGCTTCACGCCCGGTTCGTCGGTGCCATTCGCGCCGGCGAAAGCCGACACCGGCTCGCGGTGATCGGCACACCACGCAATCCGCTGGCGGGGCACGATGCAGATCGCCGTCCGGCGCTCCTGCGGGGACGCGCATGAGCGATGATTGCGGTCTTCCGGTTGCCGTACGCGACGCGCTCGCGATCGCATGGGGCTTCGGTCCGCGCGCGGAGTTTTCTCCGCTCGGCAACGGCCTGATCAACCGCACCCTGCTGGTGCGCGACGAAGACGGCCGCCAGCGCGTGCTGCAGTGCCTCAATACCCGCGTGTTTCGCAATCCCGAACTGGTGATGCGCAATTGCCATGCCGTCACCGCACATCTGGGACGCGAGCGCGCCGCCGGTCGCTACGGCTATTCGGTACTGGAATTGATTCCAACTTTGGTGGGCGACCCCGCGGCAGTGCTGCCCGATCAAAGCTGGTGGCGCATGTACGGCCACGTGCCCGACACGCATACCTTCGATATCGCAGACGGCACCGGAATGACCCGCGAAGCCGGGCGCGCCTTCGGCGCCTTCGCCGCGGCGCTCTCTTCGCTGGCCGACGACGAAGTCGGCGAGGTGATTCCGAAATTCCACGATCCGGTTTCGCGTTTCCAGGCCTTCCGCGAAGCACTGCAAGCCGATCGCGCCGGCCGCGCCGCGCAGTGCCGCGCCGAATGCGAAGCGGCTGCGCGGTATGAACGTTTGTTGCCGAAGTGGCGGGTGCTGCTGGAGAGCGGCTTGCCGTCGCGCATCACCCACAACGACTGCAAGTTGAACAATTTGCTGTTCGATGCGAAAGGCCGCGCAGTGTGCGTGGTCGATCTGGACACGGCGATGCCGGGGTCGCTGCTGTTCGATTTCGGCGACATGGCGCGCACCATGCTGAGTCCGGTGCCGGAGGACTCGACCGACCTGGCGCGCGTCTGCGCACGCCACGACTATTTCGAGGCGCTCGCCGGCGGCTACGTCGAAGGTTGCGGCGCCTTGCTGACGCCGCTGGAACGAAACAACCTGCTGTTCGGCGCGCGCCTCATCACCGGCGTGGTCGCCCTGCGCTTCCTCACCGATCATCTTGATGGCGACCGGTATTTCCGCGTCACCCATGCCGGTCACAATCTCGAACGCGCGCGCAATCAACTGACGCTGTTCGAGTCGCTGACTTCGAACGCGGAGAGCCTGCAGGCGTTGGTCCCAGCCGCCGAATGAAAGACGATCACACCAGCCGGCGTTCGCGCACCAGCCGACATGCCTGCGTGACATCGCCATCCATCGCGCGATCGCGGTGCATGAACGGAATGGTTTCGCGGATGCGCGCATGGGTGGCGCGAACAGCTTCGCCCGAGCGGAAATCCGGGGCGGCGACCAGTTGCGTCATCAGCATCCGCACCTCCTCCCCGAACCGCGTGTAGTCGCGCGAATCTTCGCGCGGGGCATTGCCGATCTTGCCCGCGAGCGAGCGCCAGTCGCCGCGTGCAGCCAGGCGCCGTGCCGCGTTCAACATCTCCTGGCGATAGTCCAGCGCCTGCGCCGCGGTATACAACTCCAGCGCCAGCACGTCGGAGAGATCCTCCGTCATGGCCAGCACGTGGCGTGCCTCGTTC
>DASXWZ010000277.1:0-6240 GCA_036503375.1 Rhodanobacteraceae bacterium
GCCAGTTCGGTGCCGCGCTGGTGTTTTCGCCGTTCAATTACCAGCATGGACGCGTGCGCGGTCTGGAGTTGACGGCAGACTATTCGAATGGTCCCTGGGGCGCGTATTTCAATCTATCCAACAGTCACGCGCTCGGCACCCAGGTCATCTCGGGCCAGTTCAATTTCGATCCGGACGAACTGGCCTGGATCGATACGCACTGGGTGCATCTGGATCACGACCAGCGCATGGCCGCTTCCGGCGGCGTGAGCTACGCAGTCAGCGATACCACGCACATCGGCGGCGACTTCCTCTACGGCAGCGGCTTGCGCCGCGGTTTCGCCAATACCGAGACCCTGCCGGGCTACTTCCAGCTCAATCTCGACCTTACCCACACGTTCGATCTGCCGGGCAGCGGCAAGCTGGACACGCGCGTGGCGCTGATCAATGCGCTGGACCGCAGCTATGAACTGCGCGATGGATCGGGCATCGGCGTCGGTGCGCCGCAGTTCGCCCCACGGCGCGGCGTGTACGTGGGCTTCAAAAAGGCTTTTTGATCACTGCGAGCCTTGTCGAGAAATCCGCAGCGCAGGTTCAATGCGGATTGCGATCGTAATAGCCGCCATGGGAGTAGCCATCACGCGCGCCGCCGGAATAATGCGAAGCGTTGGAGCCGGCATAGCCGCGACTTCCGTAGTTGGTGTAGCCGTGACTCCCGTGGTCGCCGCGATAGCTGTCGTGGCCGTGGTAGTAACCTGGTGAGCCATGCCATTCATGACCGCGGTTTGAATGGATGTAGCCGCGGTTCGAATAGACGTTGACGTTCACGCCGCCGCCGTAACCGTAGCGCGGATAACCGTATCCGTCATAGCTGTACGGATATGAGCGGCCATGGTACGCAGCGTTGTAATACGAACCGCCGTAATAAGCGGCCGGCGCGTAATAAGGTCCACTCGGATAGTAGTAGCCGTAGTCGCGGTGATGGTCGGTGGCACTGACCAGCACGCCGCCGATGATCGCCCCGACCACCAGCGCGCCGAGCACGTCGGAATCGTGGGAATCGCCGTGATGCGAGTAACCGTCGCCCGCCAGTGCGGCCGGCGTCGCCAGCACGCACGCCGCGATCAGCGCGCAGCCGGCCATCAATTTGTTGCGCAAACCCGAGATGCTGCGTTTCATTTTCGTCCCTCCTGAGGACGAGCGCAGTATTTCGGCGCATCGGTAAATGCGCACTAAAAAATCGCGTTAGGGAATCGCTAAACGAATAGCCGCTCCGTACTCGTATCGGAGACATTCATGCAGGTCCGCGTCTCCCATGTAGCCATCGCCGAGTCGGGAAGTGCCGCACACAAGCGAAGCCCCGCGGCGAAAACGCCGCGGGGTTGCGAAGGACATCGGGTGGCGGTCAGCCGCTCAAGGATGGTTGACGCACAGCGTGTAGTTGCCGCCACTGCCGCTCGTTCCGGCCTGCGTTAGCCACTGGTAGACCCCGGCCGGCGCCTGCTGGTAGATTTCGTTGCTGGTATCCGCGCGGAACAGTTTCGGAGCCTGTCCCGGAACCTTAGCCAGCAGAAACAGGTTGAAGTCGGGCGGCGCAAGCAGGATGCCGATTAGCGTGGCAAAGCGCGTCGCGAAGGCGGGAGAGTTGCCGCGTCCGCCGGGCGCGAGGCTGCCCGAATAAGACGTGAATCCAGGAGGGCAGGTCGCACCCAGCGTGCCGTCGCCGTTGACGTTCTGCGCGAGGATGTCTCCCGAATTCGAGCCGATGTCCTCCCAGGTTGCGATCGCCATATCGTCCGGATTGCCATCCACGTCGTACTGCTGGATGGCTGTGGCGAGACGAAACTTCTGCGCCGGTGTCGAAGACACGCTGACGATGCCGGGGTTCCACAGGTAGTTGCCGTTCGTATCGAGGCGCGCCGAATGGACCTGGTCCTGGCCGAAGCCGACGCCGCCGCTGTAGAATACGATCGCGCCGGCATCACTGGTAGCGACCGTACTCGTCAGGTACGAGGCATTGGTCGTCTTGGGCACGATGGTCTTGCCGGACGTGCCCCAGGCGAGGTTCCCGCCGGCGTCGATCCGCTGACCGGAGACGCCCACGTTGCCCTGCGTGGCCGCATCCGCCTCGGTCCAGAACGCGAAGATGTCCCCGGTTGCGGGATCGTACGCCGCGCTCGGCTCGACCTGGATATCGCCGGGCACGTTCGCAACCAACACCCCATTGTGCGGGAACATTTCCAAGCCGCCGGATGAAAGATGCTGCACGTGGCTCTGCAGCTTGGTGTTGTCGTACCAGGCGAACACGGCGCCGCCCGAGGCATCCGGGATGAAGGTGGGGAAGTTGCCGAACTGCAGCGAACCGCCGTCGTAAACGGCCGTCGTCCACTGCGATACACCCGAGTGGTCGAGTTTCTGCGCGAGCAGATGCGACGGACTCGAAAATCCTTTCGAACTCACGTAGGAGACGATCGCCGAGTCGTTGTTCCACCATCCGTGGATGTCACTCAGGGTGAGCGAAGCGCCGCCCGGGTCGGAAATCTCGACGGCCGGATTCCATAGCTGGTTTCCGTTCGCATCCAGGCGCTCGAATTCCATGTCGGCATTGTCCGTCCAGCCGACCATGACCTCGTCGCCGCTGACCCCCGCGATCTTGGGATTGGCGAGGAAATCGGCGGTATTGCCGAACTGGATTCCGCTCGGGCCCCACTCCAGCGTTCCATCGAAGCCGATCTTCTGCGCCTCGATCTTGATGTTGTTTCCGTCCGGGTCCGAGATGTGGAAGGCCAGCAATGCGTTGCCTGCCTGGTCTACGCTCAAGCCGTAGTCCTGGGTCGAGCTGAAATACCTCTTGGCAACCAGTATGCCGTTGGGACCGAGCATCTTGTTGCCGACCGAATCCAGCCGCTGGATCCGCACGCTGTAACCTCCCGTGCTGTCGTCGAACCAACTGATCCAGTAGTTGTTGTCGATGGTCTGCACGATCTTGGGCTGCGCCTGTTCGCCCAGCTTGCCGTTGCCGACGACGAGATTCGACGCAGCGGTATCCGACCACGACGCGAAGACCGGAGTCGCGGCCATTGCAAGAACCGCGGCCCATGCACTTGCAATGGAAGTGTGCTTTCGCATGAACATTTGCTCCTCTTTGGAAGTGAAGTCGCTAAATGCGCGCGAAACGTCACGACGCGCGACGCCAAAAAGACGAAAAACCCCATGCCCCTTCCCGAGTCTCCTCCGTCCGCGCGATCTGCGTCAATGCCTCGTCGGCCATTCGGCAGCGTGTGGAGAGGAACACCGGATGGAATCCCGGCAACCATGACGCGGTGTCGCAAGCCAATGCGACACCAGCTCGGCGGCGACCGGCTTTACCGGCAGCGAAACTGCACGGTCGCGCGGGCCAGTGTGCCGGGCGCGGCGAGCGTGCCGGGCTTGGCGTCGTTTTCGGTGGCAGCGATCACGACCGCGGACTTGCCGTGTCGCTTGCAATACTTATCGGCGTCCTCGACAAGGCGGGCCTTCTCCTCGGCCCCGCTCAAATATGCGGACGACCCGGTGACCCAGAACGCGCCATCGTGCGCGGGCATCACGAACGACCGTGTTCCGCATCCGGCCAACGCGAGCATCGCGAAGCAAATCGCAAAGCGTAGAGACACCATGAACTCCCCTCTCCTGGATATGGGTTCACCTGTTTGAACAGCGGATGAGCCACGACGGGAACACGGGTCCCCGCGGCCTGCGCCCGGAAGGCAAGGTACACCTGATCGGGTCTTTGCCACCAGCACGCACGATGTCGCGAGGAATGACGCTTGGGCGCGGGCAGTCCCAGGCGCACGCCGACGGCCGAGTGACGGCGATCGACCCGGAGCAGTCGCGCACAATTGATCACGTTCCTGCCAGTCGCGCCCGCGTCTCTTTCTGGAGTTCCATTGTCGCCGCAGCCAGCACACTGCTGGTTTCCAGCGTCAACTCCGCGCCGTGCAGGTCGGTGAACATGCCTCCGGCCTCGCGCACGATCACGGCGAGCGCGGCGATGTCGAGGATGTTGACGTCGGATTCGATCACGACGTCGAGCGCGCCGCGCGCGAGCATGTGGTAATGCGCGAAGTCGCCATAACCGCGCACGCGATTGACCTCGCGGATCAGCGCGCCGAGGGCGTTCCAGTGTTGCGCGTTCGTGGTCAACGATTTGATGTTGCCGAGCGAAAGCACGGCATCGCGCAGTTCGCGCGCGTCGCTGGCGTGCACCTTCGCGCCATTCAAATACGCGCCGCCGCCGCGCCGCGCCCACATGGTTTCGCCATACAGCGGCGCGTGCGAAACACCCAGCACCAGTTCGCCCGCGCGCATCAGCGCGATCTGGGTGGAGAAGAACGGCGTGCCGCGCACGAAGCTCTTGGTGCCGTCCAGCGGATCGACCAGCCAGAGGAATTCGCCCTCCCCTTCACGGCCGCGCTCCTCGCCGAGGATCGCGTGACCAGGGAATGCGCGGTTGATCAGCCGGCGGATGGTGTCCTCGGCTTCACGGTCGGCGATCGTGACCGGTGTGGCGTCTGCTTTGAATTCCACCTCGACGCCGCGCGCGTAGTGCCGCGCGATCAGCTCGCCCGCAGCGAGCGCGGCGCCGCGGGCGACGTCGAGTGCGCGATCGAGGAAGGCGCCATGAAGTTGCGATTCGCTCGATTGTTTCACACCATCCCACCCAACCCTCCCCTTGAAGGGGAGGGCTTTTGCGCGATCATAGCAAGCATGGACAAACCGACCCCGCACAACGCCGCGCTCGCCGCGCGCGACCTGCGCGTGAACTGGCATCCGTGCACGCAGATGCGCGAGCACGACGCGCGGCTGCCGATGATCCCGATCGTGCGCGGCGAAGGCGCGTGGCTGGTCGATGCGGACGGCCGGCGTTATCTCGATTGCATCAGCTCGTGGTGGAGCAATCTGTTCGGCCACGCCAATCCGCGCATCGCGGCGGCGATCGCGGAACAGGCCGCGAAGTTGAACCACGTGATGTTTGCCGGCTTCACCCACGAGCCGGCGATCCGGCTGGCCGAGGAGCTGGTGCGGATCACGCCACGCGGTCTCGCACGTGCGTTCTTCGCGGGCGACGGTGCCAGCGCGGTCGAGATCGCGCTGAAGATGAGTTTCCACTACTGGCATAACACCGGCCGCCGCGAACGCACGCGCTTCATCTCGCTGGCGAACGCGTATCACGGCGAAACGCTGGGCGCGCTGTCGGTGAGCGACTTGCCGCTGTATCGCGCGGTGTATGCGCCGCTGCTGCTGCAGCCGGTCGTCGCGCCATCGCCGGACTGGCTGGATGCCGAACCGGGCGAAAGCGCGGAAGACGTGGCCACTCGGCGGCTGCAGGACATGCGCACAATCCTGGAACGACACGCGCACGAGGCCTGCGCGGTGATCGTCGAGCCGCTGGTGCAATGTTCGGGCGGGATGCGCATGCATTCGCCTGTTTATCTGAGCGGGTTGCGGCGCTTGTGCAATGAATACGAAGTGCACCTGATCGCCGACGAGATCGCGGTCGGCTTCGGCCGCACCGGCACGATGTTCGCGTGCGAACAGGCGAACGTCGCGCCGGATTTCCTGTGCCTCTCGAAAGGACTGACCGGCGGCGCACTGGCGATGTCGGCGGTGCTGACGACGGATGCGGTGTACGAGGCGTTCCTCGGCGACTACGCCGCCAACAACGCCTTCCTGCATTCGCACACCTTCAGCGGCAACCCGATCGCATGTGCGGCGGCGCTGGCGACGCTCGAGATCTTCCGCGAGGAAAGCGTGCTGGAGCACAACCGGATGCTGGCGGAACGATTGGCGGGGCGGATCGCGCCGCTGCTCGATCATCCGCACGTATCAGGCGTGCGCCAGACCGGATTGATCGCGGCGATGGATCTGGTTGCGGACAGGAAATCGCGCAGACCGTATCCCGGCGCCGATCGGCGCGGGCTGCGTTTTTATCTGCACGGACTGGAACGCGGCCTGCTGCTGCGGCCGCTGGGCGACACGATCTACTTCATGCCGCCATATTGCATCACGCCGGAAGAGATCGATCGCATGATCGAAACCGCCGCGGACGGGATCGCCGCGGCGGTGGAGTAAGACCTGTTTCCGGATTCGGTCATCCCGGCCATGGATTGGCCGGGATCCGGTTCCAGGGATGGAAACAGCCGCACCGGATTCCCGCTTTCGCGCGAAGGGCGACGACCGTCAGCCCGGTCAATGCCCGGTCACCTGCACGCTCGGATCGAG
>DASXWZ010000278.1:0-5806 GCA_036503375.1 Rhodanobacteraceae bacterium
GAGGTAGAGCTGGCCGCTCTTGTCCAGGCTGACCAGCACCGGCTGCTTGTCGGCCTTCAACGATTTGGCCGCCGCCTGCGGCAGCTTGATGTCGACGCCAGTGCGCAACAGCGGCGCGGTCACCATGAAGATGATCAGCAGCACCAGCATCACGTCGATGTAGGGAACGACGTTGATTTCTGCCTTCAGCTTGCGGCGTTTGCGCGTTCGCAGCGGTTGCATCGTCACGTCTTCCACGGCCGGCGCGGTTTGCCCCTTTCAGCAAAGGGGACGGATGTGGATGCATGCCAGCGGCGTTGGCGAAGCGGAAACTTCATGCTTCATCACTCTGGACTTGGCGATGGAGGATGGAAGAGAATTCTTCCTGGAAGGTGTCGTAGCGCACCGTGATGCGCTCCAGCCGCATCGAATAACGGTTGTACGCCCACACCGCGGGGATCGCGGCGAACAGGCCCATCGCGGTGGCGACCAGCGCTTCGGAGATGCCCGGCGCGACCATCGCGATCGTCGCTTCCTTGATCGAACCCAGTCCCTGGAACGCGACCATGATGCCCCAGACCGTGCCGAACAATCCGACATACGGACTGATCGAGCCGACGTTGGCGAGGAATTCCAGATTGTGTTCCAGCTTGTCCACTTCGCGCGTGCCGGAGACGCGCATCGCGCGCTCGCTGGCTTCCAGCACCGCGCGCTGATCGGTGCTGCGCCGCTGGCGCTGGCGCACGAACTCGCGGAATCCCGCCTCGAACACGGAGGCGAGGCCGCCCGCGTCTTCGCCGCGTGAGCTCACCTCGCGGAACAGCGCGGCGAGGTCAGCACCGGACCAGAAGCGCTGCTCGAACGCATCCGCATCGCGCGTGGCCGCATCCAGCATCGCCCACTTGCGGAAGATGATCACCCAGGACGCGAACGAGAAGATCACCAGGATCAGCAGCACCAGCTTCACCGGCAGGCTGGCGTGCAACACCAGGTCGAGGATATTGAGTTCGCCGTTCATCGGTCAGGAGTTTCCTTCGATCAATGCCGCCACTTCGTCCGGAATGCGCCGAGGTTGCCATGTTTTCGAGTCGATGCATGCCACGCGCACCTGCGCACGCATCAGGATTTCTCCTGCGGACACGCGACGCAATGTCTGTTGCAGTTCGAGGCTCGCGCCGCGCCTGTGCGACAACGCGACCGTGGCGTCCAGTTCGTCGTCCAGCCGCGCCGGTTTGTCGAACGCCACATCGATCCCGCGCACCACGAACAGCACACCGAGATGCTCGCGCAATTCCGTCTGCCCCAAACCCCGCGCCCGCAACCACTCGGTGCGTGCGCGTTCCAGAAACCGCAAATAGCCCGCGTGATACACCACGCCGCCGGCATCCGTATCTTCCCAATACACCCTTAGCCGCCAACTGAACGTTGGCCTAATCGCGGTCGTCACTTCGACCCCGTTTCAGCGAACAGGTTCAGTGCCGGCTCGATGGTTGCGGGCGGGTTCCAGCCGAAATGCCGCCATGCGCGCGCAGTGGCGATGCGCCCGCGCGCGGTGCGCGCCAGATAGCCCTGCTGGATCAGGTACGGTTCCAGCACGTCTTCGATGGTATCGCGTGCTTCGGCCAGCGCTGCCGCCAGAGAATCGACGCCGACCGGGCCGCCTTCGAATTGCTCGATCACCACGCGCAGCAGTTTTCGATCCAGCTCATCGAAGCCGCACTGGTCGATTTGCAACATCGCCAGCGCATCGCTCGCGGCTGTTCGCGTGATGCGGCCACCGGCACGCACTTCGGCGAAATCCCTCACACGCCGCAGCAACCGGTTGGCGATGCGCGGCGTGCCGCGCGCGCGATGGGCGATTTCGTCGGCACCGTCTTCCTCGCAATCGATGCCGAGGATGTGCGCGGAACGGTGCACGATCAGCGCGAGTTCGCCCGGTGTGTAGAACTCGAGCCGCTGCACGATGCCGAAGCGGTCGCGCAGTGGACCGGTCAGCATCCCTGCGCGCGTGGTCGCACCGATCAGCGTGAAGGGCGGCAGGTCCAGCTTGATCGAACGCGCGGCCGGGCCTTCGCCTAGCATGATGTCGATCTGGAAATCCTCCATCGCCGGATACAACACCTCTTCCACCAGCGGCGAGAGGCGATGGATTTCGTCGATGAACAGCACGTCGCGCGGTTGCAGGTTGGTGAGCAGCGCGGCGAGATCGCCTGCGCGCTCGAGCACCGGGCCGCTCGTTGCGCGCAGTCCCACGCCCATTTCGTTGGCGATCACGTGCGAAAGCGTGGTCTTGCCCAGGCCCGGCGGGCCGAAAACCAGCACGTGATCGAGCGCGTCCTTGCGGCGGCGCGCGGCTTCGATCGCCACGCCCAGTTGCTCGCGCAGGGCGCGCTGGCCGATGTATTCATCGAAACGGCGCGGACGGATGGATGCCTCGATCGCTGCTTCCACGCGATCCGCACTGGCGTCGGCGAGCCGTGTTTCCGTCATGCGGGGATTATGCCGGAGAGCGATGGGATGAGGGAGGCGGCAGGCGGCAGGCGATGAAGCAATTCTCGCGATATCGCGCTCTTTCGCCTCCCTCCTCACTTCTCCCGTATCCGATTAGATTTCGACTTGCGTGCCCAACTCCACCAATCGATTCCCCGGAATGCGGAAGAACGCGGTGGCGGCGAGGGCGTTGCGCGCCATCAACGCGAACAGTTTGTCGCGCCAAATCACCATGCCGGCGCGGTGGCTGGCGACGATGGTCTCGCGCGAGAGGAAGAAAGTGGTATCCATCATGTCGAAGCGCAGGCCGCCAGCGGTGCACGCCGCCAGTGCAGCCGGCACGTCCTGGTCCTCGGCGAAACCGAAGCGCAGCGTCAGCGCATGGAACGCGTGACCGAGATCGCGCAGCTCGATACGTTCACCGGCTTCGGCCAGCGGCGTATCCAGTGTTTCCACCGAGAGGATCACGTTGCGCTCGTGCAGCACCTTGTAGTGCTTGAGGCTGTGCAGCAGCGCGTGCGGTACGGCGTTGGCGTTCGCGGTCAGAAACACCGCGGTTCCCGGCACGCGTTGCGGCGGATGCTCGGCAATGCTGGCGATGAAGGGATCGAGCGCGAGCCCGGTGGTGCGCAATTCGCGCAGCAGAAGTTCGCGACCCCGGCGCCAGGTCGTCATCACGATGAACACCAGCAAGCCCAGCACCAGCGGGAACCAGCCGCCGTGCTCGACCTTGATCAGGTTGGCGCCGAACAGCGCAAGATCGATCACGAGGAACAGTCCGCCGATCGCTGCCACCGCGACTCTCGGCCAATGCCACAGCCGGCGCATCACGATCAGCGCCAGCAGCGTTGTCACCACCATCGTGCCGGTTACCGCGATCCCATAAGCCGCGCCCAGGTTCTCCGAGGAACGGAATCCGACCACCGCGAGCACCACCAGCACCAGCAGCATGCCGTTGATCCACGGCACGAAGACCTGGCCCGACAGCATGCGCGAGGTGTGCACGATGCGCATGCGCGGCGCGTAACCGAGCTGGATGGCTTCGCGCGTCATCGAGAAAGCGCCGCTGATCACCGCCTGCGAAGCGATTATCGCGGCGACGGCGGCCAGCACGATCATTGGCACCAGCAGCACGCGCGGCGCCAGCAGGTAGAACGGATTGCTCACGGCAGAAGGGTCGGCAAGCAGCAGCGCGCCTTGTCCGAAATAATTGAGCAGCAACGCCGGCAAAACGAAGATCAGCCACGCCACGCGGATGGGCTTGGCGCCGAAATGGCCCATGTCGGCATACAGCGCTTCGCAGCCGGTCACCGCCAGCACCACGCCACCCAGCGCGATGAATGCGATGACGCCGTGCGAGATGAAAAAGCGCACCGCGTGGACCGGACTGAGCGCGGCCAGCACCTGCGGTTCGCGCACGATGTAGTGCATGCCCAGCAGCGCGATCGACACGAACCACACGCACATCACCGGTCCGAACACCGCGCCGATGCCGGCCGTACCGCGCCGCTGCACGAAGAAGAGCACGAGCATGATCGCCACGCTGATCGGAACCACCCACTCGGCCAGCGAAGGTTCGATCACTTTCACGCCTTCCACGGCACCGAGCACCGTCTGCGCGGGCGTGATCACGCCATCCCCGTAGAACAGCGCCGCACCGAAGATCGCCAGCACCGAGATCATCCAGCGTAGGCGCGGTTCGCCGCGTGCGCTGCGCTGCGCCAGCGCCATCAGCGCCATGATGCCGCCCTCGCCCTTGTTGTCGGCGCGCATGATGAAAATCACGTATTTCAGCGTGACCACCAGGATCAGGGCCCAGAAGATCAGCGACAGCACGCCCAGCACGCTCGCGGGCGAGACATTGAGCCCGTACTTGGAACTGAAGATTTCGCCCAGGGTGTAGAGCGGACTGGTACCGATGTCGCCGAATACCACCCCGATCGCGCCCAAAGTGAGTGCGCGCAGCGAGGGTCTGGTCTGCATGTCGGACGCGATCGCATTCATCGGAAACTCCCGGGTGCCGGTTCCGGATTGCCGGTTGCGAGGGCAATCGGCAATCCGCAATCCACGACCCGCTCAAATCTCCACTTGGGTGCCGAGCTCGATCAATCGATTCCCCGGAATCCGGAAGAACGCGGTGGCCGGCAGTGCGTTGCGCGCCATGAATGCGAACAGCTTGTCGCGCCACAAGGCCATGCCCGGCCTTTCGGTGGCGACAATGGTTTCGCGCGAAAGGAAGAACGTCGTGTCCATCATCTCGAAGCCCAAACCCTTGGTCGCGCAGCGCTGCAATCGCGCCGGCAGGTCCGGATCCTCGGCGAAACCGAAGCGCAACGTGACACGATAGAACTGATGGCCGAGATCCTCGATCTGGATGCGCTCGTCCGCATCGGCAAACGGGGTTTCCAGCGTCTCGCCCGTGAGGATCACGTTGCGCTCGTGCAGCACCTTGTTGTGTTTCAGGTTGTGCAGCAGCGCGTGCGGCACCGCGTCGGCATTGCTGGTGAGGAACACCGCGGTACCGGCCACGCGCGTGGGCGGGTGCTCGCTGATGCTGGCGATGAACGGCTCCAGCGCCAGGCCGCTCTGCTTGAGTTCGCGCATCACCAGCTCGCGGCCGCGCCGCCAGGTGGTGAGCAGGGTGAACAGTGCCACGCCCAGCACCAGCGGGAACCAGCCGCCGTCGGGCACCTTCAGCGTGTTGGCGCCGAAGAACGACAGATCGATCGCGAGGAACACCACTGCAACGGCGGCCACGCGCGCGATGTCCCAGTTCCACATGCGCCTCGCCACCACCAGGAACAAGGCGGTGTCGATCGCCATCGTGCCGGTCACCGCGATGCCGTACGCACCGGCCAGGGCGTTGGAGGAACCGAAGCCGATTACCACCAGTACCACCGTCACCAGCAGGAAACGGTTCACCCACGGCAGATAAATCTGTCCGATCGCCGCGGTCGAGGTGTGCACCACTTGCATGCGCGGGATGAAACCGAGCTGGATCGCCTGTCGCGTAATCGAGAACGCACCGCTGATCACCGCCTGCGAGGCGATCACCGCCGCGACCGTGGCCAGCACGATCATGGGAATACGCGCCCACTCGGGCGCGGCGAGATAGAACGGATTGCGCGCGGCGTCCGGATAGTGCATCAGCAACGCGGCCTGTCCGAAATAATTGAGCAGCAAACCCGGCATCACGAAACCGAACCAGGCCAGGCGAATCGGCCGCCGGCCGAAGTGGCACATGTCGCTGTACAACGCCTCCGCGCCCGTCACGCACAGCACCACCGCTCCCAGCGCCAGGAATCCGCCCCAGTGATGCTGCCGGAAGAACTCCACC
>DASXWZ010000279.1:0-8931 GCA_036503375.1 Rhodanobacteraceae bacterium
CGGTGATTCCGCGCGACGCCTCGACATTGCACCGCCTCCTCCACCTTTCGCCGTCCAGCGCGCGCGCGAAGTTCCATCGCGATGCGCCGCTGCCGTTCGATGTGGTGGTGGTGGACGAGGTCTCGATGGTGGACCTGCCGATGATGGCAAAGCTCGCCGACGCGGTGAACCCGGACGCGACGCTGATCCTGCTCGGCGATCCCGAGCAGTTGTCCGCGGTCGAAGCCGGTGACGTGCTGGGCGCGCTTGTCGAAGCGGCGCGCGGGGCACCGCTTTCGGACTGCCATGTGCATCTGACGCAGAGCCACCGCTTCGCGAAAGATTCGCCGTTGCGCCGGCTGGCGGGCGCGATCGTGGATGGTGATGCGGATGCCGCGCTGGCAGTCCTGCAGACGGGCAACGGAAATCGGCTCGTGGACGATGCGCGGCAGGCCGCACTGATCGAACACGCGGTCGAGGCTTACCGCGCGGTCCTCGATGCGACCGATGTCGCACGCGCGCTGCGCGAGGCCGGCCGTTTTCGCGTGCTCACGGCGTTGCGTCACGGACCGGCCGGAAGCCTCGCACTCGATCGCGCGATCGGGCAACGGCTGAAGCGCCACGCCGCCGTCCGTTCCGATGCCTCATGGTGGCCCGGGCGGTTGCTGATGATCACCGCCAATCGCGCGGAGCTGGGACTGTTCAATGGCGATGTCGGCGTGGTCTGGCCGGATGCGGACGGCGTTCCGAAGGCGTGGTTCGAAGGCGCGGATGGCGCTGCGCGCGCGATCTCGCCCGCCGCGCTGCCGCCGCACGAGGGCGCGTTCGCGCTGACGGTGCACAAGGCGCAGGGGTCCGAGTTCGATCGCGTTGCGCTGGTGCTTGGCGCCGACACGCCGGTGCTGACGCGCGAACTGCTTTACACGGGCGTCACCCGCGCGCGTTCGGGGCTGAATATATATGGCGACGCCGCGCTGCTGCGCGCAGGCATCGCGCGCCGGGCGCAGCGCTGGAACGGACTGGCCGACCGCTTGCGCGAGGCGGCTGCCGCCCCAAGTTCGATTGCGGAATCTTTACCGGCCGCCGTCTAAGCTGCATCGATGCATTCCTTCCATCCCGCCGTCTCCGCCTGGTTCGAGTCCGCGTTCGATGCGCCGACGCCGGCGCAGTCGCGCGCGTGGCCGGCGATCCAGTCGCACCGCGACGTGCTGATCGCCGCGCCCACGGGGTCCGGCAAGACGCTGGCTGCGTTTCTCGCGGCAATCGACGACCTCGTGCGCCGCGGCGTGGAAGGAAAACTCGGCGACGAAACGCATGTCGTCTACATTTCGCCGCTCAAGGCGCTGTCCAACGACGTTCGCATCAACCTCGAAGTGCCGATCGAAGGCATCCGCGCGCAACTCGAACGCGTGGGCTTGCCGGACGTGGAGATCCGGACCGCGGTGCGCACCGGCGACACGCCGCAGGTCGAACGCAATGCGATGCGCAAGCGCCCGCCGCACATCGTGGTGACCACGCCCGAATCGCTGTACATCCTGCTCGGTTCCGAGTCCGGTCGCGCGATGCTGGCGACCACGCGCACGGTGATCGTGGACGAAATCCACGCCCTGACGCCCAGCAAGCGCGGCAGTCATCTCGCCTTGTCGCTGGCGCGGCTGGATGCGCTGTGTGGCCAACGGCCGGTACGCATCGGCCTCTCTGCGACACAGAAGCCCATCGAGGAGGTGGCGCGGTTCCTCTGCCCGGACCGCGATTGCGCCATCATCGACGCCGGCCATCGGCGCGCGCGCGATCTCGGGCTGGAAGTCACCAACGTGCCATTGCAGCCGGTGATGAGCAACGACGCGTGGGGCCTGGTGTACGACCGCATCGGCGAATTGATACAACAACACCGCACCACGCTGATCTTCGCCAACACGCGCCGCACGGTGGAACGCGCGACGCGCCACCTCGCCGAGCGGCTGGGCAGGGAAGCGGTGGCCGCGCACCACGGCAGCCTGTCGAAAGAAAAACGTCTCGACGCCGAGCAGCGTTTGAAGGCCGGCAAGTTACGCGCCCTGGTCGCGACCGCATCGCTGGAACTGGGGATCGACATCGGCGACGTCGACCTGGTTTGCCAGTTGGGTTCGCCGCGTTCGATCGCCGCGTTCCTGCAACGGGCCGGCCGCGCCGGACACGCGGTCGACGGCATTTCGAAAGCGCGGCTGTTCCCGGCCACGCGCGACGACCTGGCCGAATGCGCGGCGCTGCTGGACAGCGTTCGTCGCGGCGAACTCGACACGCTGACGATTCCGCGCGCGCCGCTGGACGTGTTGGCGCAGCAGATCGTGGCGGAAGTCGCCTGCGGCGAGCGCGACGAAGCGGAACTGTTCGAAATGTTTCGTCGTGCGTATCCCTATCGCGATCTCACGCGCCAGAAGTTCAACGAAGTGCTGCGCATGCTGGCCGACGGTTACAGCACGCGGCGCGGCACGCGCTCGGCCTATCTGCACCGCGATGCGGTGCACGGCAAGCTGCGGGCGCGACGCGGTGCGCGACTGACCGCTATCACCTCCGGCGGGGCCATTCCCGATACCGCCGACTACGACGTGGTGCTGGAACCGCAGGCGTTGCGCGTGGGCAGCATCAACGAGGATTTCGCGGTCGAGAGCCTGGTCGGCGACATCTTTCAGCTCGGCAATCAGTCGTACCGGATTCTCAAAGTGGAGCGCGGCCGCGTGCGCGTGGAAGACGCGCAAGGCGCGCCGCCTTCGATTCCGTTCTGGCTGGGCGAAGCGCCGGGCCGGAGCGACGAATTGTCGCTGGCGGTGTCTCGGTTGCGGGAGGAGATTTCGAACCGGCTCGACGCAAGCAATGACGCCGTTGCGTGGCTGCGCGACGAAGTCGGCGTGGTCGAGTCCGCGGCGAAGCAACTTGTCGAGTACTACCAGATCGCGCGCGCGGAGCTGGGGTTGCTGCCCACGCATACGGTGCTGGCGATGGAGCGTTTCTTCGACGAATCCGGCGGCACGCAACTGGTGATCCATTCGCCATATGGCAGCCGGCTGAATCGGGCCTGGGGCCTGGCATTGCGCAAGCGTTTCTGCCGCAAGTTCAATTTCGAATTGCAGGCGGCGGCCACGGAAAATGCGATCGTGCTGTCGCTCTCGACCAGCCACAGCTTTCCGCTGGAGCAGGTCGCGCGCTACCTGCATTCGAATACCGTGCGCGATGTGCTGACGCAGGCCCTGCTGGATGCGCCGATGTTCACCACGCGCTGGCGCTGGAATGCGAGCGCCGCGCTTGCGCTGCCGCGTTTCGCCGGTGGTGTGAAGGTGCCGCCGCAAATCCAGCGCATGAAATCCGAGGACCTGCTGGCGACGGTGTTTCCCGATCAGGTGGCCTGCGCGGAAAATCTCGTCGGCGAACGGCAGATTCCCGATCATCCGCTGGTCGAACAGACGCTGCGCGATTGCCTGCTCGACGCGATGGATCTGGAAGGCCTGACTGCGCTGCTGAAGAAACTGGAGTCCGGCGAAGTGCGCGTGGTGGCGCGCGACCTCACCGCGCCGTCTTCGTTGAGCGCCGAGGTGCTGGGCGCGCAGCCGTATGCATATCTGGACGATGCGCCGCTCGAAGAGCGCCGCACGCAGGCGGTGGCGTCGCGCGGTTTCGTCGATCCGCAGCGCGCGGAGGATCTCGGCAAGCTGGATGCGGACGCGATTCAGGCCGGGCGCGAGGCGGCGTGGCCGCAACCGCGCGACGCCGACGAGATGCACGAGGCCTTGCTCGCGCTCGGCGCGATCGGTACCGAGGAAGCGCAACGCAACGCGGGGTGGGAAATGCTGCTCGCCGGCCTTGCGGGTGCAAGGCGCGCTGCACGGTTGCAATCGCGGCTGTGGATCGCCGCCGAATCGCTGCCGATGTGGCGCACGGTTTTCGGTGACGTTGAAATCGACCCGCAAATTGAAGCGCCTCCCGAGTTCGAGAAAAAGGAATGGACGCGCGAAGCTGCGCTGGTCGAAATCCTGCGCGCGCGGTTGGGCTGTCTCGGTCCCGTGCGCGTGACCGAACTCGCCGAAGCGCTCCGCGTTTCCGGCTCCGACATCGACGCCGCGCTGCTCGCGCTGGAGCACGAGGGTTACGCGATGCGCGGCCGGTTCACGCCGAATGCGGCGGATGAAGAATGGTGCGAGCGGCACCTCCTCGCCCGCATCCATCGCCGCACCGTGCAGCGATTGCGGCGCGAAATCGAGCCGGTCGAACCGCGCGAGTTCATGCGATTTCTTTTCCATTGGCAGCACCTGACGCCGCAATCGCGGTTGCGTGGTGCGGAAGCGCTTTCGGCGGTACTGGCGCAACTGGAAGGTTTCGAAGCGCCGGCGGGCGCGTGGGAGTCGCAACTTCTGCCCGCGCGCCTGCGCGACTACGACATCGGCTGGCTGGATGCGCAGTGCGCGGCGGGTCGCGTCGCCTGGACGCGCTTGCGCGCATCGAGCGGTGGTCATGCATCGCCCGTGCGGGCATCTCCGATCGTGCTGTTGCCGCGCAGGCAACTGGGGTTGTGGAGTTCGCTGAATCCAGGCGGCGAAACCGACGCGCCGATTGTGTCCTCGCGCGCGCAGGCGATCGCCGACTACCTGGCGCAAAATGGCGCCTCGTTCTTCGATGAAATCGTCGGCGGCGCGCGGCTGCTGCACGCCGAAGCCGAGGACGCGCTGGCGGAACTGGTCGGCGCAGGCCTGATCAGCGCGGACAGCTTTTCCGGATTGCGCGCGATGCTGCTGCCCGCGTCGAAACGCAAGCATCCGCGCCACCGGCGTTTGCGGCGGCACATGCTGAGCGGCATCGAGGATGCGGGGCGCTGGAGCTTGATCAAGCGCAGTTCGGCGATGCACGAAGGCGAAACGCTCGAGCACATCGCGCGCGTGCTGCTGCGGCGCTGGGGCGTGGTGTTCTGGACGCTGATCCAGCGTGAAGCCGCGTGGCTGCCTCCGTGGCGCGAGCTGCGGCGCGTCTATCAACGCCTCGAAGCACGAGGCGAAATCCGCGGCGGCCGCTTCGTCGCCGGCATGGCCGGCGAGCAGTTCGCGTTGCCCGACGCGATCGGCGCGCTGCGCACCGCGCGCAAGGAGCACGATGAAAATCTCGTCGCGATCAGCGGCGCCGATCCGCTGAACCTGCTCGGCAGCATCTTGCCGGGCGACAAGGTCCCGGTGCTGACCAGCTCGCGCATCGTGTTCCGCGATGGCGTGCCGCTCGCGAAACGCCAGGCCGGCGAAGTCACGCTGGTGCAATCATTGCCGGCGGAAGACGAGCGCGCGGTGCGCGCATGTTTGCGCTCGGCGCAACATGCGTCGGCCAGCGCTTGATGTCCCGACCCCGACTTCCGCCAACCTCACGCCGCGTCCGCCGAGGCGTTCGCCGCCGCGCGATTCTGGCGCCTGCGATCCCGCAGATCCGACCACCAGCGACGCAGATCGATCAGCGAGCCGATCGCGTAGATCAGCTTGAACGCGGTTAGGCGCCGCAGCACTTGGGCGTCGTCGAACACGTCCCCCGCCAGCATGGAAACCACGCCTTCCTCCACGCGCCAGACATTACGTGGATTGGCGAACAGCCGTTTCATCACCGGCGAATTGAAGCGGTAGATGAACCAGGCGAAACGTTCGTAACCGGCGTTGAGGCGGCACGACCACGCGCGTTGCAGCGTGCGTTCGCATTTCGGGCTACGCAGCGCGCCGTCGACGACTTCGGCGGCGCGACAGGCGCTTTCCATCGCCAGATACACGCCGGAGGAAAAGATCGGGTCGAGGAACGACCACGCGTCGCCCACCATGATCCAGCCGCGCCCGCACATCTGCCTGCACGCGTAGGAGTAATTGCCGGTGAAGCGCGCCTGCGAAACCAGTTTCGCGTTCGCGAGGCGCGGTTGCGCGGGCGGGATCATCGCCAGGGTTCGCAGCAGGAATTCCGCATTGTCGGCGCCGCGGCGCGTCTTCAGGTACTCGGGCTTGCACACGCAGCCGACGCTGGTGGTGCCGTCCGGCAGCGGGATGAACCACGCCCAGCCGTATGCGAAGCGATAGACCGTGATGATGTTGCCGCCCGCGTCATCCGGGCTGGTGCCGACGCCGGTGAAGTGCCCGAACAGCGCCGCGCTCTGGTGTTTCTCGCTGCGCTCGACCAACTTCATCTGCTTGCCCAGCAGCGTGTCGCGGCCGGAGGCGTCGACGATGTAGCGCGCGCGCACGTTGAAGTAGCCTTCGGCGTCCTTCGCCCGCGCGTTCGCACCTTCCGGCTCGAATTCGACGCGTTCGACCTTCACGTTCTCGCGTGCGTCCACGCCGCATTCGCGCGCGTGCCCGAACAGCATCTCGTCCATCTGTTCGCGCAGCACCTGGAACGAATAATGCGGCGTGCCGCCCAGCGCGCGATCGAACTTGAACGTGTAGTAGCTCCCATCATCGCGCGGGAAATCCGCGCCGAGCTTCAGCCGGCCCAGTGCGCGCAATTTCTCCAGCGCGCCCAGCTCCTCGAAGATCGGCATGTTGGCGGGCAACAATGATTCGCCGATGTGGAATCGCGGGTGGCGATCGCGTTCCAGCATGGTCACACGCCATCCGCGCCTGGCCAGCAGCGTGGAAATGGTGGAACCGCCGGGGCCGCCGCCGATCACCAGCACGTCGCAGTCCTCCGTGCGCGGCCCGGGCACATCGATGCGTTCGCCCGCAGCAGCATCCTTCAACGAAACCGACATCCGCCTGGTCCCTTGTCACCCGGCGCTTATGATATACATCCGCGCCCGCGCATGATCGACCGATGTCTTCCTCCGCCGCCAATCCGCCTGCCTCCCCGCGTACGTCGATGCGCTGGCTGCTGCCGTTGCTGATCGCCTACGCGTTGCTGGCGCTGTTGGGCGGAATATTGCACCGGTCTTTCCTGAGCCTGATCGCCGCGGCGCTGCTGCTGCTCGCCCTCGCGGTCCCGGTACTGCGGCGGCCCAGCGCCGCCGGTCTGTTCCTGTGGCTGGCGCTCGCGGCGCTGTTGCTGGTTCCCGCCGCGCTCGGCCGCGTGCAACTGGCGCTGGCCGGCTTGCCGATCGCGATACTGGGCGCGCTGTCGTGGCTGTTCGCGCGCAGCCTCACGCGCGAACCGCTGATCGTCCGCTGCATCCGCGTGATCGAAGGCGAGCAGCGTCTCGCCTTGCCGGGCGTGGCGCATTACGCGCGCGGAGTCACCGCGTACTGGGCGATCGTGCTTGGATTGCAGGCATTGGTCCTCGCGGCCATCTGGCTGCTGGCCAGGCCCGGCGGCGTGCTCGATGCGCTCGATGTGGCAGTGCCTTTCGCCATGCCGCGCGCGACTCTGACGTGGTATCCGGAGATCGGCTGCTGGGCTGTGCTGATCGTCGCGTTCACGGGCGAATACGTCTTCCGCCGCTGGACGCTGCGCCGCATTCCCCATCCTCCGCTGAAGCGTTTCCTCGCGCGCCTGGTGCAACGCTGGCCACAACTGATCAGGGAGGAGGCGCTGCCATGAACGAAATCGCGTTCTCCGCGCCGCTGCGCATCGACGCCGCACACCCCGCGCTGCCGGGGCATTTTCCGGGAAATCCCGTCGTGCCCGGTGTGATGCTGCTGCATTGCGTGGCCGATGCGTTGAGACAATGGCGCGGGCTGCAACTGCGCCGCTTCGACGCGAAATTCCTCTCTCCGCTGTTGCCGGAACAAGATGCCGTGATCGAACTTCAAAACAACGGCGCTCGCGTGCGCTTCACGATCCGCCGCGACGAAATCATCCTGGTGCGCGGCACGCTGGAGTGCGCTTCGTGAACGATCACTGGCAATCGCGGCCCGAAGGCGGCGGGCATTTCGCCATCTGGCTGATCCGCACCATTGGCCTCTATTGCGGCCGGCGTTTCGCGCGCGTGTGGCTGTATCCGACCACGCTGTATTTCTTTTTCCGGCGCGGACCGGAACGGCGCGCCTCCTACGACTACCTGCAGCGCGTGCTCGGCAGACCTGCGAACGCATGGCAGGTGATGAGGTTGATCCATGCCTTCGCCTGCACGATCCTCGATCGTGTCTTCCTGCTGGCGCGCGGGTTGAAGGGTTTCCGCATAGGCACGCACGGACTGGAACACCTGCACGCGCAGCTCGATGCCGGACGCAGCGTGATGCTGCTCGGCGCGCACTACGGCAGTTTCGAAGCCGCGCGCGTGCTGGCCACGCAACGCCCGCAATACAAGCTTCGGCTGGTGATGGACAAGTCCAAGATGCCGGCACTGACCGAGGTACTTGGCGCACTGGCGCCCGATCTCGCCGCCGGCATCATCGATGCCGCGCGCGGCGGTACCGAGGTGGTGCTGGCGCTTTCCGAAGCGGTGCGCGAAGGCTCGTCGATGGTGGCGCTGCTGGGCGACCGCGGCCGCGCGCACGAGCAGATGCGGCAGGCGATGTTCCTGGGCGACTCGGCGCCGTTCCCGACCGCGCCCTGGCTGATCGCGGCGGCGCTGGAATTGCCGGTGGTGCTCAGCCTGGGCATCTACCGGGGCGGCAACCGCTACGATCTGGTGTTCGAGCCGCTGGCCGATCGCGTCGAGCTGCCGCGCGGCAATCGCGAGGCGGCTCTGGACGCGTACATCCGCGGTTACGCCGCGCGGCTGGAGCATTACGTGCGCGAGGCGCCCTACAACTGGTTCAACTTCTATGATTTCTGGCATTCGCTGCCTCCCGACGAGGCCGATCAACAGCAGCCGGCGGTGGCGGCGGGGCACGCGGAGTGAGCGCGCGATGAGATGGCTCGTGTTCGCGTTGTTCGCGCTGGTGCCGTGCGCGGCGGTGCTTGCCGCAGACGATCTGGCGACGACGATCCTTGCGCACCTGGCCAAATCCGGTTCCGCACAAACCGAGTTCATCGAGGTCAGCTACCGCGGCATGCTGGACCGGCCACTGGTCGTTTCCGGCACCA
>DASXWZ010000280.1:0-9547 GCA_036503375.1 Rhodanobacteraceae bacterium
GCCTGAATTTCGCGCAGAACCTGCTGCGGTTCAACGATGAGCGTCCCGCGCTGATCTTCCGCAACGAATGGGGCCACGCGCGCGAATTGGGCTACGCGCAGCTGCAACTGGAAGTCGCGCGCGTGGCGCAGGCGCTGAAACAGGCAGGCGTGACCACCGGGGATCGCGTCGCCGGTTTCATGCCCAACATCCCGGAGACGGTGATCGCCATGTTGGCGACCGCATCGCTGGGGGCCATCTGGTCCTCGTGCTCGCCCGATTTCGGGGTGAAGGGCGTGGTCGACCGGTTCGGCCAGATCGAACCGAAGGTGCTGTTCTGCGCCGACGCGTATCCCTACGGCGGCAAGCGCCACGACTGCCTGGGCAAGCTGCGCGAGGTGCTGACGGCAATCCCCTCGATCGAACGCTGCATCGTAGTCCCCTATTCCGGTGAACCGCTGCGGCCCGAAGGGCTGCGCAATGCGGTGAGCTGGAACGCACTGGAAAGCAGCGCCGACCAGCCGCTCGAATTCACGCAGACGCCGTTCGAGCACCCGCTCTACATCATGTATTCCTCCGGCACCACCGGCGTTCCCAAGTGCATCGTGCACGGCGCCGGCGGCACGCTCCTGCAGCACCTCAAGGAGCTGGTGCTGCACACCGACCTGAAGCGCGAGGATCGCATCTTCTACTACACGACCTGCGGCTGGATGATGTGGAACTGGTTGATGTCCTCGCTCGCAGTCGGTGCGGCTATCGTGTTGTACGACGGTTCGCCGACCTGGCCGGACGGCAACGTGTTGTGGAACCTCGCCGACGAAACCGGCATCAGCGTCTTCGGCACCAGCGCAAAGTGGATCGATGCGACGGCGAAAATGGGCGTCCGTCCGCGCGAAACCCACAAGCTGTCGGCGCTCAAGACGATCCTCTCCACCGGCTCGCCGCTGTCGCCGGAAAGCTTCGATTACGTCTATCGCGACGTGAAGGAGCGCGTGCTGCTGTCGTCCATTTCCGGCGGTACCGACATCATCTCCTGCTTCGCGCTGGGCAACCCGCTGATGCCGGTGTGGCGTGGCGAACTGCAATGCCGCGGGCTGGGCATGAAGGTGGAAATCCTGGACGAGAACGGCAACGCGGTGCGCGGGCAACCCGGCGAACTCGCCTGTACCGCGCCGTTCCCGTCGATGCCGGTGGCGTTCTGGAACGATCCGGACGGCGAAAAATATCGAGCCGCGTATTTCTCGAAGGTGCCGGGCCTCTGGTGCCACGGCGACCGCGCCGAACTGACGCAACACGATGGCATCATCATCTACGGCCGTTCGGATGCCACGCTCAATCCCGGCGGCGTGCGCATCGGCACCGCCGAAATCTACCGGCAGGTCGAACAGCTCCCGGAAGTGCTGGAATCCGTCGCGGTGGGTCAGCGCTGGCAGGGCGATGAACGCATCGTGCTGTTCGTGCGCCTGCGCGAAGGCGGGCGGCTGGACGATGTGCTACGTGAACGCATCAAGCAACAGATCCGCGCCAACACCACGCCGCGCCACGTGCCGGCGGTGATCGCGCAGGTGTCCGATATCCCGCGCACCATTTCCGGCAAGATCTCCGAACTCGCCGTGCGCGCGGTAATCCACGGCGAGGAGGTGAAGAACACCGACGCGCTGGCGAATCCGCAGGCGCTCTCGGAATTTTCCGGGTTGGCGGCGTCGTTGTAGAAAATGCGGTTTTGCCTTTCCTGCAAACGCGCCTTCGATGCGGCTTCGCCCGCAGAGCCTTGTCCCTCCTGTGGCCAGAAGGTTCCATACGAACGAGGGCTGCCGTGCTATGCGCCGGAACTTGCACATCGATCGTCTGGCTTCAATCCCGAACATTTCGCGCGCCTGGCAAAACTCGAGGAAGGGCATTTCTGGTTCCGGGCCCGGAACGAACTGATCGTTCATGCCCTGCGCAGATTTTTCCCGGGCGCGCGCAGCATGCTGGAAATCGGTTGTGGCACGGGATTCGTATTGCGCGGCATAACCGGGGCGTTGCCGGATCTGCGTGCCAGCGGCAGCGAGATTTTTCTGGAAGGACTGAGCTTCGCCGCGCAACGCCTGCCTGCAGCCGACCTCTTCCAGATGGATGCACGGCGGATTCCCTATGAAAACGAATTCGATCTGATCGGCGCCTTCGATGTCATCGAGCACGTCGAGGAAGACGAGCAGGTGTTGCGTGAAATCCACCGTGCGTTGAAACCGGCGGGCGGAGCGATCTTCACCGTACCCCAGCATCCTTGGCTGTGGAGCTCCCGGGACGAAAGTGCATGTCACGTGCGGCGCTATCGACGCGGCGAATTGGACGACAAGCTTCGCGCCAACGGCTTCTCGGTCGTGTTTTCCACTTCGTTTGTCAGCCTGCTGCTGCCGCTGCTCGCGGTCTCGCGTTGGCGCAAACGGGCGCCGGCGGGTGAGAGGCTCGACAGCGAATTCACGCCCGGTGCCTTCGTCAACAGCGCCCTTTATCATGTGCTGCGCCTCGAATCGCTGCTGATCCGCGGCGGTTTCCGGTTCCCGGTCGGCGGCACGCGGCTGGTGGCTGCGGCAAAGACGACATGACCAGGGAGTTCCAAAGCGATGGGCATGCGCCCGTGAGTGAGCAGTACGCGCGAGGCAACCCTCATGCGGACGCGATGGGCGCGCCGGAGATTTCCATCGTTGTCCCCTGCTATGGCGGCGCGCAGGCGCTGCCGGAACTGCTCTCACGCCTGGACAAGGCGCTGGATGCAATTGGTGTTGCATCGGAAATCATCCTGGTCGACGACTGCTCGCCCGATGGCCTGGCACTCGCCGTCCAGCGCGAGTTGCCGGCCTATCCACGGCTGCGCTACATCGAGCTGATGTTCAACACGGGACAATTCCGCGCCCTGATGTGCGGGCTCGCCACTGCGCGGGGCCGCCATGTGGTCACCATGGATGACGATCTCCAGCACCCTCCGGAGGAGATTGCCAAGCTGTACGAACATCTGCGCGACCATCCGGAGCTGGATGCGGTGTTCGGCGCTTATGAAAGAAAACAACACTCGGGCGGACGCAATCTGGGGAGCTGGCTGGTGCGCATGGTGAATACCTGGATCTTCCACAAGCCGCCGGGTCTGGTGATGTCCTCGTTCCGGTGTCTCCGGCGCGAGCTGGTGGATGCGCTGCTGGCGAATCACACCCGTTATCCCGTGATCGGTCCGTTGATCCTCAGCAGCACGCGCCGCATCGACAACGTCATCGTCCGGCATGACCCGCGCAAGCACGGGCAATCCAACTACAGCCTCGTCAGGCTGGTGCGCACCACGCTCGACAACATCCTGAGCTTCAGTTCGTTGCCGCTGCAGATCATCTCCATCGCCGGCGTCTGCATTTCCTTCCTCAGCTTCGCCATTGGGGGCGCATACGCCATCGCTCATGTAATCCGCGGCGGCGGAGTGCCCGGCTGGACCAGCTTGTTCCTCGCGGTGAATTTCTATGCAGGGCTGGGCTTGCTGTCGGTGGGCATCGCAGGGGAATATCTGGTGCGCATCATCGGGGAAAGCCGTGGACAGCCGCTGTACGTCGTCCGTCGCCGGCTCGAAGGAGGTTCCCGCGAATGAACGCGAGCCCCTTCTCGACTGCACCTCGCGCCGACTGGACCACGCGGCTCCCGGAACTCCTGCAGCAGGTCGCCGATGAATTCGGGATCCTCGGCTCGCGCAACGAGGCGGCGCTGAGTGCCGTTTGCCAAACCGGCTTCGCCGGCACCATGCGCGAAGGTGTGATCTGCCTGGCTATGAACCGCGACTACCTCGCGCAGGCGCGGGACAATCCCTGCGCGCGCGCGGTCATCGTTCCGCCGCCGTTGGCCGATGTGCTGGTTTCGGCGGACAAGGCGGTCATCGTCAGCGGGTGCGCGGAGGAGCTTTATCTCTATCTGCATTCAGAACAATTGCCAGCACCGTCCGACGACATTTTTGATATCGATCCTTCAGCATCCATGGATGAGAGCGCGGTGCTGCGGGGTCGCGTGCGCATCGAAGCGGACGCGAGGATAGGTCCGCGGGTGGTGATCAGCGGCCCCGCGATCGTCCGCGCCGGCGCCTGCATCGATGCAGGTGCGGTCCTGGGATGCGACGGCCTGTACGCGAAAACGATACGCGGCCGGCGCATGAACATGCCGCATTTCGGCGGCGTGGAAATCGGCCTGGGTGCCTACATCCATGCCGGCGCAGTGATCGTGCGCTCCGCAATCCGCGGGGAAGTCACGCGGATCGGCGAGGCAGCGCACGTCGGTGTGCTGGCGAACGTCGGGCACGATGCGCAGATCGGCAACGCGGCCACCCTGTCCAGCAACTGCGTGATCGCGGGACGCGCCCGCGTGGGCGCGCATGCGTGGATCGGGGCTTCGGCCACCGTCTCCAATGCGATCACCATCGGCGATGGCGCACGCGTGCGGCTCGGCGCCGTGGTCGTCCGCGATGTGCCCGCGGGGGCCAGCGTATCCGGCAACTTTGCCGTGGATCATGCGCGGACAATGCGCGCGTACCTGAAAGCGGCCAAGCCATGAGACTCGATCGCACATTCCAGTTCCGGGGCAATCGCGAGTACTTGCACAGCGCTGCCGTGCTCGACGATCTGCTGCGAATCCGGCACGGGGATGCCACGAATGTCGATCTGAAGTTTCACCGCCGCACCGTACAGCAGGTCGGTTACACGGACGAGCCGCAGGCCGCCCCGGATTCGGTCGCGGAGTGGAGCGACAGCGGCGGCAAACTGTGGCTCGTCGAACGCGCGGAACACATCACCGAACGGGTTCCCTACGACGAACCGGCGCTGGTCAGGATGTTCGAGGTCGACGGAAGGACCGTGAAAAGTCCGCCGCAAACTCCCGGCTTCACCCCTGCCGACGCGATGGTCGCCGCGTTCAAGCACCTGTTGCAAACCGTGCGCGCCGGCATTCAGTGCAAGTACGTCTTCGTGCGCATCCGCATGGATCACTGCCCCACCGGCGCATTCGAAATCCGCTACGTGCGTGACATCGGCGCGTTCTTCCAGGGTGATATCAGCGAAGACGGCAAGGTCATCGGCCAGATCTTCTTCGGGGTCTGGTGATGGCGATAGGGGTCAAGGCCATCGGCCGCTACATCGCGCCCGAGCAGGTATCGAATCTCGCGCGCAGCGAACTGGCCGGCAAGGATCCGGCTTTCATCCGCGACAAGGTGGGGTTCGAAACGCTGGCAAGGCTACCCGCCGGCGTGGAGACCTCGGACATGTGCGTGGCGGCCTTCGCCGACCTGCAGGAAAACTCGCGGATTCGCAGCGAAGACGTCGACTGCCTGATCGTATGCACCCAAAACCCGGATGCGCATGGGTTGCCGCACACCTCGGCCATCGTCCACGAGAAACTTGGATTGAAACATGAGGTGGCCTGTTTCGATATCTCGCTCGGCTGCTCGGGTTACGTGTACGGGCTGTCGGTGATCGATTCGTTCATGCGCGCCAATGGCCTGCGCTGCGGGTTGTTGTTCACGGCCGACCCCTATTCGCGCATCGTCGATCCGCAGGATTGGGATACCGAACTGCTGTTCGGAGACGCGGCAACCGTGACCTGGCTGGGTGACGATCCGATCTATCGTTGCCGGCCTGCCATGTTCGGCACCGATGGGTCGCTGGGTCATTCGATCGCGGTGTCACGGCGCGGCGGCACGCTGTCCATGCTGGGCAGCAATGTGTTCAAGTTCAGCATGACGGTGGTGCCCGCCCAGATCAATCGCTACCTGCAGCGCGAATCGCTGTCCCCTGACGACATAGACGTGTTCCTGTTCCACCAGGGCAGCCGCTTCATCGTGGAGAATCTGGCGAAGAAAATGGGCCTGCCGACCGGCAAGGTCCCGTTCGAAGCGGCGCAAGTGGGCAACACGGTTTCCTCCTCCCTGCCGCTGATGCTGCAATCGCGGCTGGAAAGCCGGCCTGCACGCATCCTGATGAGCGGCTTCGGCGTGGGTCTCTCGTGGGCGACGATGATTCTCGACGAAACACGTTCTCCGGAGGTGAAATGATCAGCAAAGAGGAATTCCGCCGCGCCGTCATCGAAGCCATCAAGCGCGTGAAAGGTGTCGAGCACGTAGACATCGCCAACGACGAAGATTTCTCCCACGCCGGCCTGGATTCGCTGGACGCCATGGACCTGGTCCTGCAGGTCGAGGCGATCACCGGACTGAACTTCGGCGAATTCAACGCCGCCGAGGCCCGCAACATCGACCTGTTTTACCGGAAAGCCGAAGAACTCTTCGGCGGCGGCGCTTGAGCCGGCCGGGTACGACAACCATGCACGGCGACACCAGACGGGCGACGCGCACCTCGCTGCTGCTGGCACTGGTTGCGTTGAATATCGCGCTGCAACTGATCAATGCTTCCCTGATCAAGCTCGCATCGGACAGCGGCGCCGCGCACGCCGGATTGACGGTGGTCGTCCTTGCTCTGGTCACGCTGTTGAGCTTCGGCCGCTTCATGGTGTGGGGCGCGATGCACAAGCGCTTCCCGGTCAGCATCGCCTATCCCGCCACCGCCCTCTTCTTTCCCTGCCTGGTGGCAATCGCCGCCGCATACGGGGAACACGTCTCCTTCGCACAAGGCGCGGGTGCATGCCTCGTTACACTGGGCGTGGTGCTGTTGCTGCGTCCATCGCGGACCGGGCAGGACGAGTCTCTGGCATGAACGGCTGGATTTTCCTTGCGATCACCATCCTGGCTACCGTCGCCGCGCAACTCGCGTTCAAGCAACACTTCCTGTCGCGCCGCCCGCTGTTCCTGGCGGGTGCGATCGTGCTGTTCTGCCTCGCGGTTGTTTGCACGTACTTCGCGGTGCGCGAGCTCGGCATCGGCCGCGTGTACGTCGGCGCGGCGCTGACTTACGTGCTGACGCCCTTGGCCGCTCGCCGGCTGTTCGGCGAACATTTCGGCCGTGACCACTATGCCGCGCTGGGGCTTATCCTCGCCGGCGTCATCGTCTACAACTTCTAACGCACCCATGAAGATTCCCTTCAACAAGCCGTACATGACTGGCCGGGAACTCGAATACATCGCGCAGGCGCACGCGAACGGCCATCTGTCCGGCGACGGCCCGTTTACCCGTCGCTGCCATGCATGGCTGGAAGAACGCATTGGTTGCAGGAAGGCCCTGCTCACGCACTCCTGCACCGGCGCGCTGGAAATGGCCGCGCTGCTGCTGGACCTGCAACCGGGCGATGAAGTGATCATGCCATCGTTCACCTTCGTTTCCACGGCGAACGCGGTGGTACTGCGGGGTGCGGTGCCGGTGTTCGTGGACATTCGCTCGGACACGCTCAACATCGACGAGACCCTGATCGAGGCGGCAATCACTCCCAAAACCCGCGCCATTTTCGTGGTCCACTACGCGGGCGTCGGCTGCGAGATGGACGCAATCATGGCGATCGCGGAAAAACACGGATTGTTCGTGATCGAGGATGCAGCACAGGGCGTTCAGTCCACTTACAAGGGGCGCCCGCTCGGGAGCATCGGCGCATTGGCGGCGCTCAGTTTCCATGAAACCAAGAACGTGATCAGTGGCGAAGGCGGTGCGCTGCTGATCAACGATGAGCGCTTCTGCGAGCGCGCGGAGATCATCCGCGAGAAGGGCACCAATCGCAGCAAGTTCTTCCGCGGGCAGGTGGACAAGTACACCTGGGTCGATATCGGCTCGTCCTACCTGCCGGGCGAGATCGTCGCGGCGTTCCTGGCCGCGCAACTGTCCGAAGCCGAGGCAATTGCCGGCCGGAGACTGGCAATGTGGGAACGCTACAACGCATGGGCCGCTCCGCTGGAATCCGCTGGCATCGTGCGTCGACCGATCGTTCCGGACACCTGCGTGCACAATGCGCACATGTTTTACTTGCTGTTGCGGGATCTCGATGCACGCACGCGCTTCATTGAAGCACTTGGAGCCGTGGGCATCGGTGCGGTGTTCCACTACATTCCGTTGCATTCCTCACCAGCGGGACGGAAATTCTGTCGGACCGTCGGCAAGATGGTCGTTACCGACGATGTCAGCGAGCGCCTCGTGCGCATGCCGTTATGGATCGGTCTGGAGGAACACCAGCAGACCATTGCCGAGGTAGCGTACAAGGCACTTGGCGTCGCGTAACGACGGCACCTCGCGCTGGCCGACGGCAAGTGATGCATTCCGAGGGCCCATTGTGGTCAGCGCGTCGAAGATGCAGGACGACAAATCACGACGTCGGAACACGGGGAGCTGACGATGCGCCGCGACGATAATACGCACACTCAGGCCAACGAGGGCTCCGCTGGCCGAGGCGGACTTCTGTTGTATCTCGCCTGCGCAGTAGGAATAGCCACGCCGCTGTTCCTGTATTTCGTGATCCAGCACCGCGCTTTTGCCTTCGTCGATACCGGAATCGACTCTTTCAATTTCTACTACCCCATCCAGATCGCCCAGGCGCGGCAATTGCGCCATCTGCATGACCTGACCTGGTCATTCGAACTGGGACTGGGCGGATACCTGGGCTTGCCCATCAATCCGATTCGCCTCTTGTTCGCCGCGCTTCCCGATTCCTGGCAATTGGGTGCCCGGCTTCCCATTTACTTCCTGCGGATCGTACTTAGCGGCGCCTTTTTCTACGGGTACCTGCGCAGGATACGTTTCGATCCGCGCATTGCCGTGATTGGCGCACTCGCCTTCGCGTACAGTTCTTATGCCGTCGTCAACGGCCAGTGGGACTCCGAAGGACTGGTGATCCTCCAGTTCGCCGCCTACCTCTTCTTTCTCGAAAGCTACCTGTGCGGCACGAATCCCTGGTTTGCGGGGGGAGCGGGAGTGACCCTGGGTGCCGGTTCCATCTTCTACCCGTTCACGTTTGCGCTGCTGAGCGCCCTGTACGTCGTGGCCCGTCCGGTTTTCCTGACCCGGTGCGATTCCGCCTATGTTCCGGCGCTGGTGAAGTTCTGCTGCTGGACGGCGCTCGGATTCCTCCTGACGGCATTCATCCAGGTCCCGAACCTGCTCTACTTCCTGGACAGTCCGCGAGTCACGGGCGGGCACTCGGTTTTCTCTGCCCTTTTTCGTCACGCGTGGACGCTCAACAGCGGCAACATCGTCAATGCGGAAATTGCGGGCCTGTTCGGCAAGAACCTGCTGGGCGTCGCCAGCGCGTATCGCGGATATTCGAACTGGTTCGAGGCGCCGGGATTCTACGTGGGGATGCTCTTGTTGCTTTGCATTCCGCAGCTGTTCGGCCCGTCTTCCAAACCCCGCGAGAAGTTGCTCGGCATTTGCGGTGTCGTGCTGTTCGTGGCCTACGTGCTCTGGCCTGCGATGCGCTATGCAGTCTATGGCTTCGGACACTCCGGATTTCGTCTGTCCACGCTGTGGGTATCCGCGGGCCTGCTCGTCCTGGGACTTGGAGGTCTGCGGCGTGCCCTGCAGTCGGGCACCTGGCGTGTCGGACTTGTCATCGGGGCTGCCGTGATTCTGGTCGCCGTGCTCGCCGTGGCATACAACGTTCCGGATGCCATCCGGGTGCAGCGAGCGGCCTT